>DATEMX010000053.1:0-5845 GCA_035275365.1 Polyangiaceae bacterium
CTGCAGCCTGTCACGCTTCGATTCTGCGTTGACCGCGAAGACCGGTTTGCCGTGCGAAAACAACGGGACGACGGCGCGCACTTTGCCGCCCGCGCGCGCGGCAAGCTCAGGAAAAAATTTGAGCGACGCGAGGTCGACGGAAAGGCCCTGGGCGGCGTTGGCGTCGTTGGCGAACCCGATGCGCGCGCGGTCGCCATCCGCGGTCATCACGATCTCCACGGGAACGTCTTTCGACGCCTTGGCGGCGATCTTGATCCCTTCTCGACGAAGGCGACACGAGGCGGGCGGCGACGACGCCGCGGAAGCCGTCGGCGCCGTTGCGGTTGTCACCGTGGCGGTCGTCGCGACGTTCGGCTGCGCGGCTCGTTCGCTCGAAGCAGCGAGCGGCGAGGCGACGCTCGACGCCGGCAACGCGGCCCCGGCAACGTCGTGCGCGTCGGCCCCCGTACTCGCCGCAATGACCACGAGCATGAGAAGGACGAGGACCGCCGCTCCCGCGAGCCCCGCGACGACCTTGGGGTCCTTGGGGTTCTCTTGGATGTATCTGGCACCGCGGGTGATCGCGGGACCGATCTTGGTCGTCCCTACTTTGGCACGCGCGGCCAGCGGCCTCAGGCCTTCCTTCGCGCGAACGGCAAACGGCCGCAACGATTTCTCGGCCTCGCGGAAGGTCTCTGCGATCTTCGAGCCGATGCCCTTCTCGAGCGGCAGATGGGGGTCGTCGTCATCAGCGCTTGCTCGGGCTTCTTCTTCGGACGCGCCGCCGCCCGGAGCGCTGCCGAACACGCCGTCGGTTTGCACCGAGTCGGGGTCGATCTCGTCGAGCGGAAACGCCGGCAAATCGCTGATGGGACCGTCGTCCGCCGAACCATTCAATTCGGCCGAACGCACCGACGGATGTGGGGGTAGCGACGGCATCGACGCGGCGTCGACGTGACCTCCGTTCTGCGAAGCGAGGACAGGGTCCGACGGAGGAACGAGCGACGACGGCCCCGATAGGCCGAGGAGCGTCTTTTTGGGCGCAGACGACGCGTGCACCGCCGGCGGCGCCATCGACGGCGCGGCCGGCGCCATGGGAGACCGCGAACGCCGCGGCGGCGGCGGTGGGGCTACCGATCGGCCTCCGTGTGGCAGCGGCAAAGGCAACTCGGGCAACTGCGCCACCTGCTTCGGTGGCTCGGGCGCGGCGACTTTCGGTGGCTCGGGCGGCGCAGCAACAGGCGCCGCCACTCTCGCCGGCTGCACCACCGGACGCCCGGCCGTTTGCATCACGTGCGTGGGAACGGCAGAGGCGATCGCCGCGTATTGCTGAATAGGTGGAGGAGGTGGCTCGGCCTCTTTCTTCGGCGCAGCGCTCTCTTTGGCGTCGGTCGTGACGCGGCGCTCGAACTCCGCCTGCACCGCGACGATCGCGAGCGGCGGCGGCGGGATATTGGGGATGACCCCTTGCTGCGCCGAAATAGCCACCGTCGCCAGCTCGGCAACCTGATAGGCCGGTTGCCACTCTTTCATCCCGTCGCGCCAAACGAGCGTGTAAGGAGGGAGGGCTCCGCTCGCCAGAGCAGCCCGAAGCTCGTCCGAATGAACGAGACGCTGCACGCCCTGCGGATCTGCCCAGCGCCACTTGTCGCCGTTGCCGGCCACGATCACCTCGCTCGATTAAGCGTAGCGCGGTGGGGCGCGAATGCGTATCCCGAAACTCGCCGAGGTCCGACGACCACGCGGCGGACCAAGGATCCTCAGGCCAATTGCGGTGCCGTGGTGGAAAAGCCGACGGGACCGGCGATTGTGCGCGCGAGGACGACACTGGTTACAAGTGGTGCCCCCGCGACGACGAGCGCGGCGCGACACGCGGTCAGCGTTGCCCCCGTCGTGGCAACGTCGTCGACGACGATGACGGGGCGAGCGGCAACCACCGCCGAACGCGCACGGAAGACTTGGGCCACATTGAGTTCTCGCCGAGCTCGCGAAAGCTCTGCCTGCGGCGACGTATCGACGATGCGAAACAGGGCGTTGGTCGCGACCTTGGCGCCGAGCGCCGCCGCGACGTGGCCCGCCAAGAGCGCCGATTGGTTGTAACCTCGGAGCGCGAGGCGCCGTGGATGGAGCGGCACGGGTACGACGATGGAACCCTTGCCGTCGAGATCGCGACAGGCGATCCCGACGAGCCCGCCGAGCGGCCGCGCCAGATGGGGACAGTCCCCGTATTTGAAGCGCTGGATGGCCGTCGCCAGCGCGCCGCCGTAGTGACCGAAGGCAACGAGCGACGGAGTGTTCTCGCACCGGACAACGGTCGCGGCGCAAGCCGAACAGAAAACGACGCCGCCGCTCCGCACGTGGCCGGCACAAGCGGCGCACTCGGGAGGGCTCAACACGTCGCCGAGAAGAGCGAGGATCATCGTCCTCTCCCTTCGGCTCCCACGCTCTCGAGTTGCTAGATCATGACGGCCGCCGACTTGGGTCTCGGCGATCTTTGCGGCCGCCGTGTCAACCGAGCTCTTTCGCTGCGCGCGGGCGCGTGCGAGGTGCGACGGCGGCCGCCGTCCAGTCCTCGGCGGTGAGACCGTAGATCACGTGATCTTCCCACTTGCCGGCGATCCGCAGATAGCGGGCAGCGAAACCTTCTTCTCGGAAGCGCCGCTTCGCGAGAAGGCGACGACTCGCGCCGTTGCTCGGCATGACGGCGGCGTGAATGCGGTGTAAGCGGAGCTCTTCGAACGCGAAGGCGAGCACGAGGTCGACGGCTTCGGACATGAGGCCCACACCTTGACGGTCCACGTCGATCCAATAGCCGAGCTGCGCGCTCTGGAACGGGCCACGGGTGACCGAAGTGAGGGCGACGCGGCCCGCGATGCACTCGGCGGGGGATACCGACCAAGCGCTGACGCGCTTTTCGCGCGCGGGCTTCAAGGTGACCACGAAGACGTAGCCGGTGCCCGCCTTCCAGTCGTTGCGGTGACGCCCGATCGAGCGCCCGAGCTCGGCAATGCCGGCGGGGTTGGTGCCCGGCGGAGGCGAGGGACTCCACGGGCGCAGGTGATCGCCGTTGCGGAGCAGCACCGAGCGGAGCTCGGTGATGTCGGTCGCTTTGGGCGCGCGCAGCGCGATGCGATCGCCTTCGAGACGCAGGCTCAGCGACACCGAGGGCGATTCATCGAGCACGCTGGCTGCCTTCATCTATGGTCATCACCAAACGGACGTCATTCCGAGCGTGACCGCGCGTCGATCTGCCTTCGGACCATCGTCTTCGAACGACGTACCCGATACTAGATAGAACGTAAGACCGCTTGCGAGCGTGAGGTGATCCCAGTCGTCGCCAAGCCGCCAAGCCACCGAGGAGGATTTGGGGGGACTGGATGCCTCCGTCGACCTCGTGGAGTTGCCGCCACGGTGCATGCACTCCACATCGCTGCTGCCGGCAAGATCCCGATCCAAAATCCCTTTGTCGGCTTGGCGAGCCGGCTCTTGGCCGGCGCTTGGCGGCTTTCTGCCTCGCCTGAGATCACCTCACGCTTGCTCCAGCCCAGTAATAACAAGGATGCCCCCCAGCAGGGGTCCTCGTCGTGGCCTGCTGAAGCGACGAAAGGGGGAGCGGGCGAGCCCGCCGCGGCGATCGAGCGGGGGCGAACGATGCCGCCGCGGTTGCGACAGCCCGCACGCCGAGGCTCACGGCAATCCCAAGAGCTTGGTCATCGACGCCTCGTCCGCCGGCGTGAACGGCAGCCCGTCGAACTCTTCGCTCGTGACCCACCGGAAGTCGTTGACGTTGACGGCCTTGAGATCGCCGCTCACGACGCGACAATCGTAGAGGAACAGGTCGACGACGTAGTGCTCGTAGGGATGGCTTACGAAGGAGATGAGATCACCCACCTCGATCTCCACCGACAAGCGGTGAAACACCTCGCGCTTGAGTGCGTCGGCGTCTTTCTCGTTGGCTTCCACGCGGCCGCCAGGAAATTCCCAGAGGAGCGGGAGCACCGCCGTGGGACGGCGCTGCGTAATGAGGTAACGGCCTTGGTCGGCGATGACCGCGGCAACGACTCGAATGGGGCGCTGAGAGGCCGTCATGGTCAAAACTCCCAAGTACGGCGGGGATTTCAGAAATTGACGCGGAAGAGCTGCTGCCCCATCAGAAGCACGTCGTTGTCGTGGATTTCGCGCTCGGCGTAGAGCCGCGCGAACGTACCGTTCGAGCTGCCCAGGTCGGTGAGGTAAGCGCGACGGCCCTCCCAACCGATGCGGCAGTGAAGACCCGACACGTAGCCGTCTTCGGGGAAGAGAATGTCGCCGCGTTCGCGACCGATGTGGAGCCCGTGCTCCGGCACCGGATAGGCGTTGCCGGTGGTGTCGCGGCCGGTGAGAAGCGAAATGCGGCCGACGTAGCCCTTGGACGGGCTGCCGAGACGCTCGACGCCATCAGGAGCCGGCGCCGGGCTCGAAAGAACTTCGAAGCGAATGATCTCTTGCCCGATGCGGAACACGTCGCCCGACTGCAGCTCGACGGGTTGCTCGGGGGCGAGCTTGATGTAGACGCCGTTCAACGAGACCTCGTCTTTGGCGAACACCTTGGCGCCGCGAACGGAGAACGTTGCGTGCCGCGGCGAGAGGTAGCTGTCGCCGGCGAAGATGCCGCCGATGTCGCGACCCACGGTGGTGGTGACGCTCGGCAGCGCGAAGCTGCCGGCTTCGCTGCCGTCGGCGCGAAGTGCGGTGAGGACCAACTGCCCGGGTGAAGGGCCGGCGGCGGGAGCCGCGACGGGCGCCCCCAGAGCGGCGGGCGCGGCAACGAGCGTCATGTTGTAGCCGCACGAAGCGCAGAACTTGTTGCTCGTCGAATTCACGTGGCCGCACTGGGGACAGAGCACACTCCCCGCCGCTGGGGCAGGAGCAGCAGCCACGGGAGGAGCAGCGGCGACCGCCTGAGGACGCGGAACGGAGGCAACCGGCGGAGCCGCAACGGGAGCGGGTTGAACGGGGGCCGGCGCTGGTGCCGGTGCAGGCGCCGCCGCCGGAGCTTGCGCGGCGCGCATGCCGTGCGGCGGAGTCTGAGGAGAAAAAGCCTTTGGCGCCGCATCGCGCGGCAGCTCAGCCCCGCATCCGAGGCAAAACTTGTAATGGTCCTGGTTCTCCTTCGAGCACTTGGGGCAGGTGATCACCGGGGGCCTCCTAGAACGACGTACTCAGAACTTCAGCAAATCACGCGAACTGCTCGAGCGGGCGAACGAATCGACCAGGTGTATCGGAAGGCGCTCGTCACTGGAAAGGCCTCGAGATTATCTACGTCGGGGAGAGCGGGTCAAGGAAGGAGAATCGCTCGGCTTCTTATCGGGCCAAAAGCGCGAGCGCCTCGCGAAGAAGCGCCTGCACGGGTTCCGATTCGACCCGCGCCCCGAGTTGGGAGATGGCGCGCTCCGCTTCGTTCGGCCGGTAGCCGAGCCGCGTGAGGGCGCTCGCGAGCAGCTCAGCGTGCGAGGGACCAGCACCGGCCGGCGTCGCTTCGTGGCGCTCGCCCGCTCGGATCTCCAAAGTCGGTACGAGCTTGTCTTTCAACTCGAGCAAGAGACGCTCGGCCGTCTTGCGGCCGATGCCCGAGACGGCGACGAGCTTGGCCAAGTCTTTGGCGGCAACGGCGCGCGCGAGCTCGTCGGCGCCCATGGCCGACAGGAGGGCGAGGGCCATCTTCGGCCCCACGTTCGACACGGAAATCAACGTGCGAAAAGCGGCCTTGTCGGAGGGTGTCGCGAAAGCAAAGAGGGAGAAAATATCTTCGCGCACGTGCGTGTGCACGTAAAACGTGAGCCGCTCGCTCGTTCCGGCGTTGGCCCGCGCGCGACCGAGCGCGCCA
>DATEMX010000054.1:0-4515 GCA_035275365.1 Polyangiaceae bacterium
AGCTCCCCCGAACTCGCCTCGCTGCGCCCGGAAATGGGCGAGCGTCCGCTGACGGTCAACGTGGGGTCAACGTGGAACAACGAGCATGCACGTCATGCTCGGGCGGCGGGATGGCTCCTGAGCTGAAAACCGAATTTAGCATAGCAAGTTGATTTTGGGTCGTGTTGAAGCACTGTCGGGATCGACAGAGCCAACCTTTGCAGGCACGACAGAGCCGACCCTTGGGGTTTAGTACGAGGGGGGCTCCGACCGCCGCATCTTCTTTTCGCGGTAGGCGGCGGTGAACTCGGGTCCGAAGATGTGCGAAAACGCCTGGCGCTCCTCGGAGAGCTCCTCGAAGCGCTGGCTATACGCCTCCCACAGCGCTTTGTGGCGACCGATGGCGAAGCCGAGCGCGCCGCGCTCTTGGCCGACTTCGCGCTCGATGTTCTCCGGGGCGAGTTGGTCGAGCAGCGCTCGAACGCCCCGCATCACGCCGTCGAGCAGCGCGACTTGGTGGACCATGAGGTCGGCGAAGATTCCCTCGATGGCCGTGGGGGCGTCGAGCGAATTGTCGCGCCAATCCAAGAGCGCCATGGCTACTTCCGAGGGGTTCTGCGAGCGCTCGACGCGAACGTATCCTTGTGAGCGGTGCCGGCTTCGTTCCATCGCGGCGCGCTGCAGGTCCATCGACGACACGAATTGGGCATACCCCTCGCGCAGCGGGATGAAACACCGACAGAACACCTCGATGGCGTCGTGCATTTTCGTGATGAGACGCGCGATGTCGCCCGTCGTCTCGAGGGGCTGACCGGGAACGAGCGAGCCGGCCAACTCGCGCAACCCCACGAGTGCCAACATCTCCGGGCTCAAATTGAAGTGCGCGGTACTCATGCCGATGGGCGGTGCCGGAGGTGCGCCGTGATGCAGGCCGGGCGGCCCGCCGTGGTGCATGCCGGGCGGTCCGCTGCTGGCTTGCGGCCAACCTTGCGGTGGCATGCCGCCTATGGGCGTTCCCCCCACCGCGGGGCCGCCTGCGAGTGGAGGCAACGCGCCGACCGGCGGAAGGTTCGGCAAGCCTCCAGGGCCCGACCAAGGTTGCTGCGGCCCAGTACCCGGGTACGGCGCCTGACTGGGTGGACGGCCCTGCACACCGGGAGGACCCGGTTGAAACGGCGGCGACGCGTACGGCGAACCAGGCGGTAGGGGCCCTGGGTTCGGTGGAGGGGTGCTGCTGAGGAGCGACTGGTTGCCGAGCACCGTACCGCCGAATTTCGCGGCGCGGAGCGATTCGGGGGCGGCGTTCTCGATGATCTGGATCCGCGCCTTCAGCACCGGACCGAGGAGAAATGTGTTGCCGGGACCCGAATGCGTGATGTCGATGGGCACTTGCGCTTGCACGCGCGTGGGTTCGGCGCCCGCCGTTCGCAAGAGATAGACGCCGTTCTTGCTCCCGAGATCGCGGACGCAGATGACGCCGTTCACCTCTTCGACACGGGCGTGAAAATCGGAGACGTAGTTCTGCCGAACGAGGCAGTCGTTGAGCGCGTTTCTTCCGATACGAATGGGCAGGGCAGCGAACTCTTTTTGCCACGGTTCGCGATCGTCGAGCATCGATAGATGAAGGATGTAAGTTCGCGCCACGGGGCGATGCTATCACTGTTATGGTTTCGCGGTGACCGATCCGGAAACATCGCCCGAGCTCGAGGAGGCTCCGAAGGGCTCCCGCCCCGAGCCGCCCGACGCGCTCGCCTATGCCGTCGCCATTCACCAGCGCGGACACGCCAAAGACGCCTCCGAGATCTACGAGAAGATCTTGGAGCTCGTGCCCGACCACGCCGACGCCCTCCATTTCCTCGGCGTCGCCAAGCACAAGCTCGGCTTTCCCGACGAAGCGGTCGATCTCATCCGGCGCTCGCTCGCCATAGCGCCCGACAACGCATCGGCAGAAAACAACCTGGGCAACATCTTGCGGCAGAGGGGCCGGCTCGGCGAAGCGGCCGACGCCTATCGCCGCTCGCTCGACCTCTCGCCCGAGAACCCCGACGCCCTCAGCAACCTCGGCACCATCGTGCGCGCCGAGGGCGATCTGGGGGCTGCCGCGAAGTTCTTTCAACGAGCTCTCGAAGTCTCCCAGGACCACGTCGAGGCGCTGCACAACCTGGGCAACACATTTCTCTTGGCCGGCGCCAACGAACCTGGCCTCGCCATGTTCAAGCGAGCTCTCGCCGTACGTCCTCACGACGGTAACTCCTATCGGCGCATCGGCGCCGCCTACTACTCTCTGGGCCAAGTCGACGAAGCTACGCAGATCTATCGGATGTGGCTCGAGCTCCAGCCCACCAACGTCGAGGCCTTGCACCTGATGAGCGCGTGCAGTGGCGAGGGCGTGCCCGGTCGCGCTTCCGACGAATACGTGAAGACCACGTTCGATCGCTTTGCCGATAGCTTCGACGAAGTCTTGCATCGGCTCGAGTACCGCGCGCCCGAGCTCGTAGCCAACGCCGTCGGCGCGGCGTTTGGCGCTCCGGCGAACGCGCTCCGCGTGCTCGACGCGGGATGCGGAACCGGGCTCGGCGGTCCTCTCTTGCGACCCTACGCCCGCCACCTCGCGGGGGTCGACTTGTCGGAGCGTATGCTCGCCGCGGCGCGCGAGCGCAAGATCTACGACGCGCTCACGCAAGACGAGCTCACCGCGTTTCTCGAAACGCACCCGAGCTCCTACGACCTGGTGGTTTCGATCGATACGCTCGTCTATTTCGGCGATCTCACGCGAGTGTCGCGCGCGTTCGCGACGGCGCTCTCCCCAGGCGGCCGCGTCATCTTCACGGTCGAGCGCGCCGACGGCGCCGAAGCTCTCCAGGGCTTTTGTCTCAATCCGCATGGCCGCTTCGCGCAGACCGAGGATTACGTGCGCCGCGTCTTGACCGACGCGGGGCTTCTGGTGGAGACCATCTCGCGCTGCGAGCTTCGTAAGGAAGTGAATAAGCCCGTCGCGGGGTTAGTCGCGGTGGCGGCTCGGCGACGCTCGACGACCGGGCATGATCACCAAAACGATCCGTCGACGACGACTCCCGGTAAGCCGGTCGAGCCTAGCTCGGGCCGCACCTTCCAGGCGAGCCGACCCGGCGCGCGGCCCGCCAGTTGGTAGTCGCTCACCCATTCCTTTTTGGGGAGGGCGTAGCCGAACGTGAACAGCGCGGCTCCGGCGGTCTGAGCGAGGATGTCGAAGGAAAGGCCCACGACGATGAGGACGTTGGCCGCGCAGCGATCACTCTGTTCGTGGCGCTCGCACGAATGGTCGCCCGCCGCCAGCGCGCCGATGGGACCCACGACGGGTATCACGAGCCACCGATCACTCGGGTTGCGACTCACCATGCCCACGGTGGCCGATATCACGTAGGGAACAAGGAACGTGACGAGCCCCGAAGCGACCAGCCCGCGCCTAGGATTCTCTTCGAGGTGGTAACCGGGAGGAGGACTCGCACCTGGCTGGTAGGGCAGCGTGGGCGGCGGTGCCGAGGGGAAATAGCCTGGGGGTGCGTACCCGTTGTAGTAAGGGACGACCGGGTACGGCGGAGCCTGCGCCGTTGCCGAGCGCTCGAGTCCGAGCAAAACGATTGCTACCGCCGAAATCGCCCGCATGGAGACGACGATACAGCAAACGGGCGTCGCGACGCTCTCTTGGTCTTCGACGCCGCGCCCCTGGCTCTGTGTGGCTGAAAATGCTCTTGAGCGCGCAACCCATGTCACCAGCCGCTTCGACTAGCGTCGCCCTGCCGAAGTCTTGCCCTCAGTTCAGCCGGCGTTCGGTCTCGTTTCGCGGAGATCTCCACACGGGTTGCGGATCTACCAGCGTCTGCAGGCTCTCGAATCTGGGGGCCGGACTTTCGCCCGCGCGGCACTACGCCCGCGCGGCACTAGGAGGGTCGCGCCATCCTTCCCAATTTGGCATGCCAAATTGGGAAGGTGAAGCAGGAAGGGGTCCCCTCGTCGTTCGTGACTTGGCATCCAGGCATGCCGGCATGGCAAGTATCCGCTAGGGCATCCACTCGCACAAAGAAAAGTACGTCGGAATTCTGTAGGAGCTGTGGCCCGACGGATAACCGGGGAACGGCGCGAGGCATGCGGCGGCACGGGGATTCCTAAGCGAGCCTTCGCGCGCTCGGGAAACGCGCTGTCCACTTCGGCGCATTGGTTCAAGGCGCCGCTGACGAGCACCGAGCCCGTCGAACGCGGTGGCACACACGAAAAGACGACGTCCACGGCGACCGTCGTCTGGCGGCCCAAAGGAGATTCCAACGGCACGAAGAATGGACAACTCGCAGCTACATCGCGACGGTCGCCTTCGTGGCCCAGAGCCTGTCTCTTGAAATACCGCGGCTCGCCGGCCTCGGCACATTCACAGAATTGTCGGCCACCGTCATATGGTTTTCGTGGACAATGCCCATGTTCGGGTATGACTGCCTGCGAGCGCGCAGACATCCGTGAACGCCACGAAGTACTGCTATTGACGAGCGTCTCTCCCTCGTGGTC
>DATEMX010000055.1:0-4182 GCA_035275365.1 Polyangiaceae bacterium
CGAGAGCAGAGAGAGCGCTCGTTTCGGTCGCGAAAGACACGCTCGACAACCAAGACCGGCATTTGAAGCAGATTCAGGGCTTCGTCGAGCTGGGAGCACGGCCCGCGATCGATCTCGCGCAGTCGCGCACAGAGGTGGCCAACGCCAAGGTTTCCGTCATCACCGCCGAAAACGCCTACGCCACGGCCAAGGCACAGCTGAACCAAGCCATGGGTATCGCCGCCCCGCTCGACTACGAGGTCGCCCCCGACACGCTCGCGCCCGTTGAAGGCGAAGATCAGCCGACCGATGCCCTCGTACAGATCGCGCTGACCTCACGCCCCGAGCTCGTTGCGGCCAAAAAGCAGATCCAGGCCCAAGAGCAGCTCCTTCGCTCCGCGCGCGGCAACTATGCACCGACCCTCAGCGCTTCGACGGGTGTCACCGACGCCGGACGCTCGCTCGACAACCTCACTTGGAACTGGAACGCAGGGGTGCAGATCACCTGGCCGCTCTTTCAAGGGTTGGCGGTGCCCGCCCAGGTTCGCGAGGCGGAGGCCAACATTGCCGTCGCCAAGGCGCAGCGCGACGGAGAGGAGCAGCAGCTACGTCTCGAGGTCGAGCAGGCCCGCCTCGCGGTGCGCGCCGCCAAGGCGAGCATTCTTGCGGTCGAAGAAGCCGTGCAGAACGCGCGCGAGCGGCTCCGGCTCGCCGAGGGCCGCTACCAAACTGGCGTGGGCAACGCCATCGAGCTCGGCGACGCCCAGAACGCGAAATCGACGTCGGAAGGTGAACGCGTGCGCGCCGACTACGATCTCGCCACGGCCCGAGCGCAGCTCTTGCGAGCGCTCGGGCGCGATTAGGTCAGTGTCAGTGCTTGCGCCCTTTGTCGGGGAGCGGCGGGGGAACGGTCTTCGTCTTGTTGCGCGGCGAGATGGGCAGGCCCGGCAGGGTGGCCTTGCTGCGCACCGCAACGCCGCCGTCGGTGCCGGGTTCCGCGCCGCCGCCGCCGGGGCCGAAGAGGTCGTCTTCCGAGCGCTGGAAGACGGTGGTGACTTCGGCAGGATCGGGCTGCAGCGAGCCGGCGGCCGAGTCGATGACGACATCGAGATCGTCGGTGGCCTCGGAAGGAACGCTGACGGGGTTGTCGAGCCAGTCGTCTTCGGGGCGCGAGGGCATCTCGAGCTCCTTCAAGAGGGCGTCGTCGGGCGGTGAAAGCACGACGTCTTCTTTCGGGGGCGCTTCGGGCGGTGCGCTGAGCCCTTCGGACCACGAAGGAATGACCGAGGGGCGCCGCGCGGAGACGGCCTCTTTCGCGGGCGGAGAACTCGCCTCGTCGGACGGGCGGCGCGACGGCATTGGCGCGCTGTCTTCACCGCCTTCGTCGGCCTTGAACTTGTCTTTGACGAGCCCGTTCTTCTGCGCGAACGCGTCGATCGCCGAGAGGAGCACGGCGTTGGAGGTCTTGGCGACGAGCGTCGACCAACCGAGCGCCGTCAAGAGACCGCGCGGTGATCCGTCGCCCGATTCGTGGATCTTTTTGATCCAGTCGGCGAGCTCGGTCTTGCTCATGCCTTCGACGAGCACGTCGGTGCCGTGCAGCTTGCCGCCGCCGCTCTCCAGCACGCCGAAGAACCAACGCGCGTCGAAGAGAGCGAGATCGTAGGCTTGCTCGAGCGCTCGTTGGATCGAGTATTTGGTCTGCTTGCCGCCGCGCCAGAATTTCCACCAATCGGCGAGCTCGCCCCAGGTGACGACGACGTCGGAGCTGACGCCTTCTTCGAACGTGCCGTCGTCGATGTCGCCTGCGACGAACGCGTCGTGCACCACGGCGCGCACGCGCGAATCGTCGTCGCGCATAGCCGCCTTGCGACCGCGAATTCCCCACGAAGCGACGATCGGCCCGCGGATCTCGCGCGGCAAGAACTTGAGGATGCGATCGCGCGACGACGCGTCGTCATACGGAAAAAAGTGCTCTCGGAATTCTCGCTCCGATCGAATCCTGCCTTCGGGCGTTCGTCGGTCTTTTTCGAGGGCGAGGCAGAACTTCGTGACTGCTGCGTTGAGATCGTTCGTCGGGGTCTGTTGGTCGTCCACGCCATCACCTCGGTGGTTGGGGCCGAAGAGTCTTGCAGACCTGGCAAACCAGGGCAATGGTCGTTTGCAAACTCGATAGCCGAGTCGGCGATGTCGTCAGCGGGGTTCGATGTAGGGAAGCGACGCGGCGACCTTGCGGATCTGTTCCTTGCCTTCGAGGAGCTGGCCGATGGGATCCCACGAGCCGTGTTGGAGGGCCTCCTGGGCCCCCGGCTTCATCTCGAACGGCAGCGTGCGTTCGTCGCCCACGCGCACGACTCCCGCCGCCAGATCGACGGTCACGACCGTCTGCGGATCGCGGGTGACGCGAGCTGCCAACTCGTCGAGCTCGGCCCGCTTTAGCGATACGCAAGGCAGACCGAGCGCCGTCGAGTTTCCGAAGAAAATTTCAGCGAAGCTTTCGGCGATCATCGCCTTGAACCCGTATTTGGCGATCGATTGCGGAGCGTGCTCCCGCGACGATCCGCAGCCAAAGTTCCGTCCGGCAACGAGAATGGTTGCCCCAGCGTACTTGGGATCGTTGAGCGGATGATCGCTTTTGCTGCCGTCTTGGCCGAAGCGGACGTCCTTGAACAGGTGTTCTCCCAGCCCGTCGAACGTGACGCACTTGAGATAGCGCGCGGGGATGATGCGGTCGGTGTCGATGTCTTCGCCGGGCACGTGCACGGCCCGACCTGTCACTCGTTCAATCTTTGCCAGCGCCATGAGTCTACCTCTTCGAATCTGGAATGGATGTAGCGAGCCGCGCGCGGCTCGCGATCAAAGCGCGAAGACGTCGCGCGCGTCGGCGATCACGCCGCGCACCGCCGCCGCCGCCACCATGACGGGGCTCATGAGAATCGTGCGACCCGTCGCGCTGCCCTGGCGCCCCTTGAAGTTGCGGTTCGACGACGAAGCGCACAGCTCCGCGCCGACGAGCTTGTCGGGATTCATCGCGAGGCACATCGAGCAGCCGGGCTCGCGCCACTCGAAGCCGGCATCGCGGAAGACTTGGTCGAGCCCCTCGGCTTCGGCGGCCCGCGCGACGTCCATCGAACCCGGCACCGCCAGCGCGCGCACCGACGGCGCGACCTTTTTGCCCTTGAGCAGCCGCGCCACCTCGCGAAAATCGGAGAGGCGGCCGTTCGTGCAGCTACCGATGAAGGCCACCTGGATGGGTGTGCCCTCGATGGGCTTGCCGCCGGGCAGCTTCATGTAGTCGAGCGCTTCTTGCACGAGCGAGCGCTCGGACTCGTTCGGCGCGTCTTCGGCGGTGGGTACACGCTCCTTGACCGAGATGGCTTGGCCGGGGTTGATGCCCCACGTCACGGTGGGGGCGATCTCCTCGGCGTCGAAGCGCACGACGTCGTCATACATTGCGTCGGCGTCCGATGCGATGGAACGCCAATACGTCAGAGCCTTGTCCCAGGCTTCGCCTTGGGGCGCGTAGGGGCGACCCTTCATGTACGCGAACGTCGTCTCGTCGGGATTGACGTAGCCGACGCGGGCGCCACCCTCGATCGACATGTTGCAGAGGGTCATCCGCTCTTCCATCGTGAGCGCCTCGATGGCCGTGCCGGCGTATTCGTAGGCGTAGCCCGTACCGCCGAAAACGCCGAGCTTTCGGATCACGTGGAGAATGATGTCTTTCGCGTAGACGCCCGGCCCGAGCTTGCCGTTCACCTCGACGCGGCGCACCTTGAGGCGCGCGAGCGCCAAGCATTGCGTCGCGAGCACGTCGCGCACCTGGGTGGTGCCGATGCCCATGGCGATGGCGCCGAAGGCGCCGTGCGTCGACGTGTGCGAATCGCCGCAGGCCACCGTGATGCCGGGCTGCGTGAGCCCGAGCTCGGGCCCGATGATGTGGACGATGCCCTGCTTGCCCGACTCGACGTCGAAGAACGTGATGCCGAACTCCTGACACGCGTCCTTCAGCGCTTTGACCATGCCTTCGGCCAAGTTGTCCTGAAACGGACGCTTGCGGTCGTCGGTCGGAATAATGTGATCGACCGTGGCGAACGTGCGCTCGGGCATCATGACCTCGAGCCCGAGGTCGCGCAGCATGCCGAAGGCTTGCGGGCTGGTGACCTCGTGGATGAGGTGCAAGCCGATGAGGAGCTGCGTCTC
>DATEMX010000056.1:0-3246 GCA_035275365.1 Polyangiaceae bacterium
TTCGCGCCCCAGCGCCGGCCCCGGCGACGAGGTCGGCGCCGCCGCGCTCGGGCGGCGGGTAGCCGAGAGCCTGCGCGAGCTGCGCAAGGAAAAGCGCCTCTCGCTCGATCAACTGGCCGCCGCAAGCGGCGTGAGCCGCGCGGCGTTGTCGCAGATCGAGGGCTCGCGAACCAACCCCACGCTCTCGCTTCTTTGGAAGGTGGCGGTCGGTTTGGGCGTGCCGTTTCAAGCGCTTCTCGGCGGCGAGCAAACGGGCAAGCCCCAGGTCTTGCGGGCCGGCGACTCGCCGCCGCTGCGGAGCACCGACGGCAGAATGGAGTCGCGTCTACTTTCGCCCGCGGGCGCGAGCCAGGGGGTCGACGTCTACGAGCTGCGCCTCTTGCCGAAGTGCGTTCACCGCAGCGAGGCGCACGGCGAGGGAACCACCGAGACATTGGTCGTCCTCACCGGGGCGCTGCGCATGACGGTGGGCGACGACTCCTACGATCTCGTTCCCGGCGATTCCATATTCTTTCGCGCCGATCTCCCGCATGTCTACGAGAGCCGCAGCTCGCACGACTCGCGCTGCATCAACGTAATCTCCTACGGTCGCAGCTGAATGAGCCGAAAACACCGCTCGCGCGGGGCGAAGGCCCTGCAGGGCCGCCTTGCAGCGAGCACGCTGGGCCTCTCTCTACTCCTGGCTTCTTCTGCCGTCGGGGCACAGCCCGCTGGTCCCGCCTCCCTCCCGCCTGCGCAGCCCCCGGCGCCGCTGCCGCCTGCGGCGCGGCTGCCGCCTGCGGCGCCTCAAGTCGACGCCCCGAAGCTCGAGGCCCCGAAGGTCGACACCCCCAAGGCCGAGCCGGTGACGGGCGTCGCTCCCCAAGGCGGCGCGCCGCGGGCCGAGCCGTCCAAATCGGGCGACAAGGCGCCGCTCGTCACGACGGCACCCGCCGACGGATTTGGCCTCCAATCGCAAGACGGCGATTTCTCGCTCAAGCTCCGCGGCGTCGTGCAAGCCGACAGCCGCTTCTTCTTCGGCTCGGGCACGAACCAGTTCTTGCTGAGGCGAGTGCGTCCCACGGTCGACGGGACCGTCTACAAGTTCTTCGAATACCGCATCACGGCGGAGCTCACGGCAACGCCGTCGGCGCTCGA
This sequence comes from Polyangiaceae bacterium, assembly GCA_035275365.1. Taxonomy (GTDB): domain Bacteria; phylum Myxococcota_A; class Polyangia; order Polyangiales; family Polyangiaceae; genus DASWDH01. The sequence goes on from DATEMX010000056.1 coordinate 1,138, forward strand.
CGCCTACGGCAACGTGAGGCTGATCAAGGAAGCGCAGCTTCGCGTTGGCAAGTTCAAGGTCCCCGTGGGGCTGCAGCGGCTTCAGAACGATCCCGACATGCCCTTCATGGAGCGCGGGCTGCCGAGCCTCTTGGTTCCCGATCGCGATATCGGCGCGATGCTGCACGGCGAGGCCTTCGACGGCGCTCTCGCTTACGCTATCGGGATCTTCGACGGCGCGGGCAACGGCCAGAGCCTCGATGGCGACACTAGCGACTACAAAGACGTCGATGGTCGCATTTTCGTGCGACCTTTCGTTCCTCTCAAGGTCGACCTCGTCAACTTGGGCGTCGGCATCGCGGCGACGCGTGGTACGCAAGTTGGGCCACAGCCGCGCATTTCGAGCCCCGATCAGAACATTTTCTATTTCTACGCCGACAACGCGGTGGCGGCGGGAACGCATCGACGTCTTGCGCCGCAAGGCTACGCGTACATCGGGCCGTTCGGTCTCTTGGTGGAGTACACGCGGTCGAGTCAGATCATGACGAACGGCGTCAACACCGGGCCCGCCGTGCTCTCGGCGTGGCAAGTCGAGTTCAATGCTTACCTCACGGGCGAGAAAGCTTCGTACTCGATCGTGACCCCGCGGCACGCACTCGATCCGGCCAAGGGACATTGGGGAGCCGTCGAGGTCGCGGCCCGCTACGGCGCGCTCAACGTTGCGGCCGACGTCTTCGCGCTCGGCTTTGCCGATCCCAACCGCGTGCCCAGCTCCGTTCACGAGTGGGCGGTCGCGGCCAATTGGCACTTCGCGCGCGGGTTCCAGCTCGACGTCGACTACGAGTACATTCAGTTCACCGGCGGGGCCAAGGGTGGAGACAAGCCCACTGAAACCGTTCTGATGTCGCGCCTGCAGGCGTACTACTGAAAGCGCCCGAGGCACACTCGAGGAGACCCTCACTCATGTCGCGAAGCATGCTCACCTTGGCTCTTGCCATGACGTTCATGTGGACGCTGGCCGCTTGCGAAGATCAAATCGTCGACGTCGAGGTGCCGGGTCGTGACGCAGCGATCGATCGCGGGATCGAGTCCGGCGCCGCCGAGACGAGCGCGATCGACAGCGGGATCGGTGCGACGGACGCGCCTCGCGAAGCCTCCGCTCCGGACGCCGGCGGTGCCGACGCCGGTGATGGGGTGCAGGCTCTCGACGCCTCCAGCGCGGAAGGCGGGGACGCCACCGCCCCCGATATTCCCACCGACGCTTCGCTGATCGACGCGCCCGCCGGGTAGCTCGATCGCGCGTGGGCGCCTTTGCTTGACTCGACTTGGGCGCCGGTCACACTGAGCCGGCACCGGGTGAGTCCACTTGAGCCAAGCGCAATTCTTGTGGCGAAGCGCCGTCGCGCTCGCCGTAGCTTCGACGTGCGGCTGCTATACGCCGCGTGTCAGGCACCGATCCACCAAGGTCGCATCCCCCGTTACGAGCGCATGGGTGACGCCCTATCCGGCGGCTCCGACGGTGGCCTACCCAGCGCCTCGACCCACGGTTCCCGCGGCGTCACCGGGGCTCCCGGGCGATCCACAGTCCGCGGCTTACCCTCCGCTGCACCCAGAGGCGCCGCCCACGGCATTTTTTTCGCCGCAGCCTGCGCTGGTCCCCGAGTCGCGGGTCGCCTCCGGTTCAGCGTACGCGCCGCTGCCGATCGACGCCGAGGTGCCGTCGCCGCGTCCGGCCGATCGAACGAGGGATCCGCGCTCCGCTCGCCAGCGCAGCGCCTCGTTGACGGTGTCGGCGCTGCACCCAGTCGTCTTCGCGACGTACGACGCCGCGCTCGAGTTTCGTCTCGGACGACAGGCGGGGCTCGCGTTCGCGTTCGGGCTCGGCACGCTGAACCTTCGCCGATTGGATCGCAAGCTGCCTGACGACGACGCGAAGATCTGGCAGGCCGGCGGTCAACTGCGCTTCTATCTGGTGGGCAACTTCGATCACGGCTTGCAGGTCGGCTTCGAAGCTTTGTACATCAGTGGAAGCGCAACATCGCAGGCCGACGTCTCGCTCTCGGCGACGGCGAAATACTCCGGTACCATCACGGCGACGGGCAAAGGGTTCAAGTTGGGCCCATTCGTCGG
>DATEMX010000057.1:0-4046 GCA_035275365.1 Polyangiaceae bacterium
CCACTCACACGCTCGGAGGCTCGCTCGTCATCGACGGGATCGAAAATGCCTCCAAATTTGCCGAAGCCGATCCCTACCGAGCGGCGACGCACAACAAGGGCATCATGAACGGCATCGACAGCGTGTGCATCGCGACCGGCAACGATTGGCGCGCGGTCGAAGCCGGAGCCCACGCTTTTGCGGCGCGCTCGGGTCGCTACAAACCGCTGGCCACTTGGCGGCGCGGCAAAGGTGACGACGGCTCCGAAGTGCTCGACGGCGTGCTCGAACTTCCGCTCGCCATAGGCAGCGTCGGCGGGACGCTGCGCGTTCACCCGGCGGCGCGCCTCGCGCTCCGCTTGCTCGGCACGCAATCGGCGTCCGAGGTCGCCGCCGTGGCAGCCTCGGTGGGCCTCGCCTCGAACCTGGCTGCCGTGCGCGCGCTCGCCACCGACGGCATTCAGCGCGGCCACATGGCGCTGCACGCGCGCGCCGTCGCCATCGCCGCCGGCGCTCGCGGCCTCGAGGTCGAGCCCGTCGCCTTGATGATCGTCGAGGCGCGCGAAATCACGCTCGATGGCGCGAAGCGGGCACTCTCGGCCTTGCGTGCGGATGACTTCAAAGCCGCCGCGGACTAGGCTCCTTGTCCGTGCGCTTTTCTCCCGTGCGCCTCTCGACGGTTCTGTGGATGATCGCGGCCACTTCTGGCTGCACCTCGTCGGGTTCGGTCACCCGCATGGTGTCAGGTCGCGGCGTGGACGGTCGCTTCGTGGCCGATCAAGCGTACGCGGCCTACCTGCAAGGTGTCGTGTTGGAGACGCGGGGGAGGTTCGACGACGCGGCGAAGGCCTACGCCGAGGGCATCCGCCACGATCCGGACAGCGCCGAGCTTTGGACGCGCATCGGAGTCCTCCGCTGTGCGCGGACCGCGCAGACGTCGCCCGAAGGTCCGTGGGATGCCTTTGCGCGCGCGTCGGAGATTGACCCGGAATACGAAGAGACGTGGACCGAACGCGCCCGTTGCCACCTTCGCCGCGGCGAGCTCGATCTCGCCAACCGCGCCGCCCGCGTGGCCGTTTCACTCGATCCGAAGCGGACCGAAGCGGCCGTGCTCTTGGCGATGATCCTCGAGCGGCAGGGGCGCATCGACGAAGCACGACGCTGGCTCGACGGTTTGGTCGTGCTTTGGCCGACGTCGCTCCAAGCAGAAGAGGCAATGCTGGCATTCGCGGCCCGCACCCGCGATGAGGTGCGCCGAGAAGCCGCCGAAGCGGCGCTGTCCGAGCTAAGGCCGCGGCAAGACGAACGCCAGCCTCTGCGGCGCGCGCGGCCAACGCTCACGGAGATCGACGGCGCCCTGCGTGAAGGCGCCTTCGAGGCGGCCAAACGAATGGCCATCACGGCCCACCTCGCGAGCGGCGCGCTCGCGCTGCGCGCCGTGGCGCTCGGCAAGGTCGACTTTGCCCGAGCCCACGCGGACCTCGTCCTCACCGCCGATCCCACCGACGTCGACGCCTACGTCGCCGCCGCCGTCGCCGCCGATCTCGCGCGCGACGAGGGCGGACTCCTTCGCTCGCTGTCAACGGCACCAAAACTCGTGGGCCCGCCTTCGCCGCTGGCAACGCTCCTCTTCGGCGAGCTGCTCGATCGACGCATCGGAAAAGCCGCGGCCCAGGCTTGGCGAAACGCCGCGCCGTCCGTTACACCGGGCGACGATCCGCTCATCCGCACGGTAGCTGCGCGCCGCTGAACGCTCCCCCCACCCCCACCCTTGGCGCCTTGGCGACGACTGAGATCATCTCCACCCGCCCCAGCCCAGTTTCGATCCTAGACGCCTCGCTGGTACATGGCGACAGCGCGCGTCGCCAACCACAACGCCACCGCGGCGAGCAAAGCAAGCACCGCGAGGCGGACCCCGACGACTGAAGCGTCGCCCCCCGGCGAGAGCGCGGCGCGACCGGCCTCGATGGCCAGGTTGACGGGATTGACCTCCGCGGCGCGTTGAATGAAGCGCGGGGCGAGCTTGGGATCCATGAACGCCGACGAGAGAAACGTGAGCGGCATGAGCAAGAACTGGTTGACGGCCATCACCGACTCGCGCCTGCGCAGCAACAACGCGAGTCCGTTGGACAACGACCCTAGGAGCGTGCCTACGAGCACGGCCGAAAGCACGAGGAGCCCCAGGCCCGCGACGCCGCCCGAAAAGCGCGCGCCCGCCAACAGCGCGAGGACCAAGATGACCGCCGACTGAAAGACCGTCACCACCGCGCCGTGGGCGACGATGCCGATGACGAGCGAGCTTCGGCGAATCGGCGAGACGAGCATGCGGTCGATGACGCCACGCTCGATGTCTCCGAGCGTGCTGAGGCCGCTGAAAGAGTTCGAGAACATCGCCATCATGACGACGACGCCGGGCGCGATGAACTCGATGTAGGGCCCGTGCCCCGAAAAACCGGGGAGATCGACGACGCGTTCGAAGAGCGCTCCGAACAAGAGGAGCCAGACGACGGGTTGAACGAGCTGAACGATCATGAACCAAGGTTGCCGTACGAGGTTCTTGAGGTGGCGGCCCGCGAGGAACGCTCCGTGCGTGAGGGTTTCGGTCATACCCAATCTCCGTGATAGGCGCGCCCAGCATGCCGCAAGTAGACGTCGTCCAAAGACGGACTCGCGACCCGCACCGACGCGATGGCGGCCCCCATCGACTCGATGACCGCGAGCACCGCCGGAATCGCCGTGCTCCCTCCGTCGAGCCGCGCAAAAAGACGACTGCCGTCGATCGACACGTCGCGCACGCCCGCGACTTCCGCGAGGACTTCGAGGAAGAATGGGTCCGTTTCGGGCGCGCCTAGCTCCACTTGAATCGAATCGCCGCGCAAGTTGGCTTTGAGCTCGTCGGGGCTTCCCTGAACGACGACGCGGCCGCGATCGACGATGGCCAGGCGCCCGGCCAAACGATCGGCCTCTTCGAGGTAGTGCGTAGTGAGCAAGACGGTGAGGCGTTCGTCGCGTACGAGCGTGCTCAGCTCTTGCCACATCGTGGCGCGGGCTTCCGGATCGAGCCCGGTGGTCGGTTCATCGAGAAAGAGGACGCGAGGCCGATGCATGAGGCCCATGGCAACGTCGAGCCTGCGCTGCATTCCCCCGGAATAGCCGCGGACCGCGCGGTCTCCGGCGCCGGCGAGACCGAAGCGACCGAGCAGCTCCCCCGCGCGGCGTTCGATGTCGGACCCCGCCATGCCGCATAGCCTGCCTTGGAGCGTGAGGTTTTCGCGCCCCGTAGCATCGACGTCGAGTCCCGATTTCTGGGCCACGCATCCGATCGCGCGCCGCACGTTCTCCGGTTCGCGCGCGACGTCGAATCCTGCCACCCGCGCCGACCCCCCGTCGTGCTTCGCCAGCGTGGTGAGAATCCTCACCGCGGTGGACTTGCCTGCGCCGTTGGGGCCGAGCAGACCGAAGACGGTGCCTTCTTCGACAGCGAAGGAAAGCCCGTCGAGTGCGCGCACGCCGCCGCGGTAGACCTTGGTGAGGCCCGAAGCCTCGATGGCATGGTTCATCGGCCGCTCTCCTTTCAGCGACGCATCGTGGATTTGTCCGCGTCGTCACCGAGTAGCTCGGTGATTTCCGCAGCGGCACGGTCGAGCACCTTGACGATGCGCGCGAGCATCGCCGGCGACAAGCGCCCCCGGCGTGCCGCGTGGCGGAACGTCTTCATGAGGAAGGCCACCCGTCGCATGACGTCGCCGAAGTCTTCGGCGTACCGGTCCCAAGAATTGTCGGCGAATCGCTCGTAAAACTCGTCGACGTATTCGCGATTTTCCGCGAGGTCGGCGCGCCCTCGATCGGTGATTTCGTAGACCTTGCGGCCGTCGATTTCTGCGACGCGCGCGTGACCGAGCTCTTCGAGCATCGTGAGCGTGGGGTAGATGACGCCCGGGCTCGGCCGGTAGGTCTGACCGCTGCGCTCTTCGATCGTTTGAATGACCTCATAGCCGTGGCGCGCTCGTTCCGCGATGGCGTCGAGCACGAGGTAGCGAACACCTCCCCGATCGGCTCGCGGCGGA
>DATEMX010000058.1:0-4664 GCA_035275365.1 Polyangiaceae bacterium
CGCCACTTCCAGATCGTTTACAGAGGGGGCCGGTCGGAGGTGAGGATGCCTTTGACGATGGCGTCGAGGAGCGAGTCGAAGCGCGGCGCGTCGAAGCGGGCGCCGGAGCTCAGCCAATCGACGTGATCGTCGCCGCGACGGCTGCCCGCGAAGTGGCCCACGACGTCGAGGTGATCTCCCTGCCCCGCCCATACGAGCTTGCCCCAAAGCTGCGAACGGAATGGGACGATGCCGTCGTTGGAGAGCGCCGGCGGAACCTGGCCCAAGAGCTCGATGAGCATCCGATTCCAATCGGGGCTCTGCGGCTCGCAAGGATACATGCGGTGTTGCATCGCCGTGAGCTGGTAGACGGTCGTGAAGATCGTCGCCGATGGGCTCGTCCACGGCGACGCGAGCGATCGCGCCCAATGACGAACGCCGGGCGAAGGCGCGTACGACGCCGTCGATTGGTAGTAGACGTCGTGGTTGTCCTCGACGCTGATGCAAAACAGATCCATCGACTCGGGCGAGAGCTGAACGATGCCACCTTGATCGTCGCGCAGGCCGGCCAAATAGGCCCTGAGATCACGGCTCGACGCGTCGTCGAGGGCGCGCACGATGGTCTCGGTGATGCGATCGAGCAGCTTGACCTCGAGGCCGAACGCGCGATCGATGCGTCCCAGCGCGGCGACGATCGAAGAGGTGATGGCGAGGGGAGGCGCGCCCAGTTTCAGCGCCGTCACCGTGAGCGCCGAAAGCACGTAAAGCAAACGCTGGCCCGAAACGGTGGAAAAGAAGCTCGCCAGGGGCGTGCCGTAGTGCGGCGTGTTCATCGTCGTGACCGACGCAATCTGCGGCCGCATGCGGGCGGCGCGGGCGTCGGCGAGAAAGCTCGTCTTGCAAGCCAAGAGGCGGGCGTCGAGCCCACCCGTCGAATGCCCCAACAGGTGGATGCGGTCGGCGGACTGCGCCGTGCGCGTGATCTCCGCCAAGAGCGTGAGCGCCCGCCGACGAATCGACGCCGTGGGCGCGGCTTCGACCAAATGGATTCGGGCTTCGGTTCCCGACTCTTTGAAGCGACGCCTAAGGCCGCGCTCCAGGTGCTTGAAATACGCGTACGCACCAATCTGGTTGAAGCCGAATAGACCGGGCGAGAGATAGACGCGCAGGACCGACATGCGGGAAAGGTCGTTCTACTCGGAAAAGCTCGAGGTTCCCAGGGTATACTGGCAGGCTATACTCCGCCGGTGACGCGCATCCGGTACAGCGACATCGAGGCGAGGAAACCCGACGAGATCCCCCAAGGATCCGTCGTCACCGTCCTGCGGGTTCCCCCCGAGTCGGCCGGCATGCGCCTCGACCTCTTCGTGCAGACGCAGCTCAAACGAACGAGCCGAACGCGAACCCAGGCCATCATCCGGCGCAGCGCGTTCGATGCCGGCGGACAGCGGCTCCGGGCCAACGACCGCGTGTTCGCCGAACAGCGGGTGCTCTTGTGGCGCGAGCCGTGGGACGAAGCACCCGTTCCCACAGACCTTCCCGTGCTCTACGAAGACCCGCACCTCTTCGCCATCTCAAAGCCCGCTGGGGTGCCCGTGCATCCAACCGCGCGCTACCACCGCAACACCGTCGTGAAGCTCTTGGCCGAAGCGCGGGGCGCCGAGACTTTCACGCTGGCTCACCGGCTCGACCGCGAAACGAGCGGCGTCCTCTTGCTCGCCAAGACGCGCGCCGCCGACAGCGGGATCAAGCGCCAGCTCGAGCGCCGTGTCACCGTCGAAAAGCAATATACGGCGCTCACCTGGGGCGTCCCTCGCGAAGAAGCGTTCCGCGTGGACCTTCCGCTCGAGATCGACGTCGCCTCACGCTTGCGCGTTCGGATGCGCATCGCCCCACCGGGCACGGGACTCACCGCGGCCACGCGCTTTCACGTCCTCGGCACGGCAAAAGGCGGCGAGCGCGGCTACGCGCTCGTTCGATGCGATCTGGAGACCGGTAGGCAACACCAGATCCGCGTACATCTCGCGGCGGTCGGCTGTCCCGTGGTCGGCGACAAGCTCTACGGGCCCGATCCCGAAATCTTCGCGCGCGGCGCGGACCAATCCCTCACGGACGACGATCGTAAGGTCCTCGAGCTCGATCGCCACGCCCTGCACGCCGCGAGGCTCGCCTTCGATCACCCCATCTTGGGCCACCGGGTCTCCATCGAGGCTCCCCTACCGCGCGATCTCGAGGACTTTTGGGCGCGCGTTTCGCAGGGCGCCCCCGCCTTCCCCGGCTGAGGCTACCGGCGAACGGGGCCCGACAGGCCGGGCCAGGGATCGCCGACTTGTCCGCGTTGCCGTAGCCACGCGTCGACGATCACGAGCGCCGTCATCGCCTCGACGATGGGAACGGCGCGCGGCAAAACGCACGGGTCGTGCCGACCCTTCGCTTGCAGCTCGACGTTGTTGCCGGCGTCGTCGGCGCTCGGCTGAGGTATCAAGACGGTGGCCGTCGGCTTGAACACGATGGTCACGTCGAGGGGCATGCCGTTCGAAATGCCGCCCTGAATACCTCCCGAACGATTGCTGCGCGTGTGCATTACGCCCTCGCGCCACTCGAAGACGTCGTTGTGCTCGAGCCCGCTCGCGACGGGACCCGAAAATCCGGAGCCAATTTCCACCCCCTTGCAGGCCGGCAGGCTCATGAGCGCCTGGGCCAGCGCCGCGTCGAGCTTGTCGAAGACCGGTTCGCCGAGCCCGGGCGGCAAGCCGGTAGCGTAGAGCCGCACGTAGCCGCCCAAGCTGTCGCCGCGCTTCTTGGCCGCCAAGATCGCCGCCTCCATGGCGGCGGCGGAAGCGGGGTGCGGGCACCGCGTGGGGTGCGCGTCGACGACGTCGCGCGTCACCCGCTCGGGCTCGATCTGCTCGCGTGCGTCGATGGTGTGGACGCGTTCGACCCAAGCCCGAATGGCGAGGCTCGGAAAACGTGCCACGAGGAGCTGTTCGGCGACGGCACCCGCGGCGACGCGGCCCACCGTCTCGCGCGCCGATGCGCGCCCGCCCCCTTGCCACGCGCGAATGCCGTACTTGGCATCGTAGGTGAAGTCGGCATGGCTCGGCCGGTAGATGTGGTGCCAGTCACCATAGGACATAGGCCGGGCGTCCTTGTTGCGGACGAGCATGCAAATGGGCGTGCCGAGCGTTCGGCGCGTGTCGATATCGAGGCCGGAGACGATCTCGACGGCGTCGTCTTCGTCGCGCGCTGTCGTCAGCTTGCTTTGGCCGGGCTTGCGGCGCGCGAGGGCGGCTTCTACCCCCGCGACGTCGAGCTCGTGCCCGGGTGGGCAGCCATCGATGACGCAACCCACCGCCACGCCGTGGCTCTCGCCAAAGGTGGTGACGGAGAAACTTCGTCCGAACGTATTACCCGGCATCGTGAGAGGGTCTGGCACGGGCTTGCCACCTTGGCCAGCTTGGTCGGATGGCTCGCTTCCGAGCGAAGCGAGCCGCGGGGACGGGCCCGGTCATCTAGAGCCCGCGGGGGACCGTCTCGAGGTCGACCTGCGCGAGCGCGAAACGAATGAGCGCGCTGCGGTTGGCCTTGGTGAGCCCCTTGGCCTTGAGCTTTTCGACCATCTCGTCGAGCTGCTGCAAGTCGCGGGTGTACATCGAGATGCAGATCACCTTGTAGTGTGCGGGCTTTTCCGAGGCTCCCGCGATGAGCTTGGGACGCCGGTCGGTCGTCTCCTGCGGCGAATAGAATTTCCCGGAAAGCACACTCTCCACCTCATCACGATCGAGCACGGGGCTCGCGCGCCTCGCTCCGTCTACTGGCGTCATGGTCTTCTCCTTCATGGGTTCAAGCAGAAACTGCAGAAAGTGACTCGGGAACGAATTGCTCGGAAGACGCCGTACCGATCACCCGGTCGACCACCCTGAGGTAATCGTCGGCGGCGTGCGAACCGGTAGCGTACTCGAAGATGGTCTGGCCCATCGACGGCGCCTCTTTGATCTTCATCGTGGCGCGAATGGGCGAGAGGCACCGATCGCCGAAGTGATCCTTCATCGTCGAGAGCGCCTCGCGGCAAATGCGCGCCCGCGCGTCGTAGAACGTGGGGAGCACGCCCCAGATCTGCACGGGGTGGCGCAGCAACTGGTTCACGTTCTTCACGGTGCGAATGACCTGGCGAACGCCCACGAGCGAGAGGTAGTCGCACGCCACGGGTACGAGCACGCTGTCGGCGAAGACGAGCGCATTTTGGTTCATGAGCGAGAGGCTCGGCGAGCAATCGAGGACGATGACGTCGTAGGCCCTCTCTGCGGCTTCGAGGCGCTTGGAAAGCACGCGATCGCGGTTCTGCCGACCAGCGAGGTAGAGCTCGGCCGCTGCGAGCGACTCGTTCGACGGAATGAGGTCGAGGTTCTCGCGGACGTTGGTGATCGCGTCCGCCACCGGCAAGCCCATTACCACGACATGGTAGAGCGACCGCTCGGCCTTTACGTTGAACGACACACCGACATTCCCCTGGGCGTCGGTGTCCACCACGAGCACGCGTTTTCCACGCATGGCGAGCCCCGCCGCCAAGCTCACGGAGGTCGTCGTCTTGCCCGTGCCCCCCTTGTGGTTGAAGACGGCGATGACGCGCGGCCCCGCGCTCGCCGGCGGCGCGGGAGGCGGAGCCTTTTCGGTGGGGCTGACCA
>DATEMX010000059.1:0-2265 GCA_035275365.1 Polyangiaceae bacterium
ACGCATCGGCTTCGTAGTAGCTGACGTGGCTCACGGGAGCGCTCGGTTCGATCGCGCGTTCGCCGTGGAGCGTGAACGCCGTGGGGCCACGCGCCGTCACCGACGGCGTGAGCCCTCGTAGAGGGCCCAAGGGGACCCAATAGAGCGGCGCTTTCCAGCCGAGCTCGCGGACCTTTGCCCACCCGTCGGAGAGCCAAAGCTCGGGCTTCTCGTAGCCGCTGTCGAGGATGAACTCGGCGTACTCGGCGTTGGTGACGGGCCGCGACGCGAGCTCGAATGCTTCGACGAACACGCGATGCCGCGGCTGCTCGTTGTCGAACGCGAAGGCGCCGCTCTTGGCGTCGTGACCGATCCACCCGACACCTTCGGCGAAACGCGTCCACGAGAGCGGCTCGGCGCCGTCCGCGCGCGTGACCGGCGCCGGGTCGCGGTAGGCGGGTCGAAGCGGATTGCAGAAGAAGGCGTGCTTGATGTCGGTGACCAAGAGCTCTTGGTGCTGGCGCTCGTGTTCGAGCCCCAAAGTCACCGCGAGGGTGATCTCCGTGCCGCACCGCGGATCGTCCAGGAGCTTCAGCATGGCGTCGTCGACGTGGTTGCGGTACCGGCGCACCTCCTCGAGGGTCGGACGCGTCAACATGCCGCGGCTCGCGCGCGGGTGCCGATCGCCGACGCCTTCGTAGTAGGAGTTGAAGAGGTAATCGAACCGGGGGTGAAACGGGCGCCGTTCGGGCATCGCGCGCGCCAGCACGAAGCGCTCGAAGAACCACGTGGTATGCGCGAGGTGCCATTTGGTGGGGCTCGCGTCGGGCATGGATTGGACGACGCAGTCCTCGTCGCCGAGGCCAATCGTCAGTGCGAGCGTGAACGACCGGACCGCCCGATACCGTTCGGCGAGCATGGCCAGTGCCTTAGCGCGCATCGGGCCAGGCCGAAACTGTGCAATTTCGACCTGACACGGGGTCACGATCTGGGCTGTTGGGCCGAGAGATGATCTCAGCCATCGCCAAGGCCGCCAAGCCCGCCAAAGGTTGGGGTGTGGGATCCTTGCTTGGGATGGCTGGATCGAGACAAGCGATGAGCGCAGGCGGCAAGAGCAAGGGGACGCGACAGCCCCGCAACCCAAAAAATCCCTTGGCGACCTTGGCGGGCTTGGCGGCCTTGGCGACGACCGAATTCACCTCCAGACCCCCACAACCCAGGCCGAATCCACGTCGTCAATGCTGCTGCGCGGCGTCGCGCCCGACGGCGACGACGCGATCGACGAACCGCTGCGCGGCGGGCGTGATGCGGTAGTTACTGCGATAAACGAGCTTCACGGGGAGCGCCGGCACGGCTGCGCGCTCGGAGACGATGCGCGAGCTCGACGCGTCGGAGAGGGCGAGGGCAGGGCAGAGCCCCACGCCGAGCCCGCCGGACGCATAGGAAAGGAGCAGCGACACGCTCGGCACGTCGATGGTCGACACCGGACGAATACGTTGCTCGTCGAGGAAATGATCGAGCAGGCGCCGCCCTTGGCTGCCGGTGCCGAGTCGCAAGACGGGCTCCGATCGGAGGCGATCTTTGAAGGGAATGCGCTCGCCCTTCACCCTCGGCCCCACCCAGAGAAATGGCTGCGTGAAGAGCAGCTTCTCGGTGAGCCCCTCTTTCGTTTCGAGCGTCGTGATGACGGCGAAGTCGACCGCGCCGCGCTCGACCGAACGCGGCGCGTCGAGCGAGTGGGTCGTCGAGATCTCGAAGCGCAGAGGCGCCCTGCTCGCGAAGAGCTCGCGCAAGACGGGCAAGAGCAGCCCCTTGCCGAGGTAATCGCTCGCGGCGATGCGCAGCGTCGTCACCGAGGTGCCCGCCAGATCCGAGAGGTGACCGAAGAGCGCCTCGGCTTCGTCGAAGAGACGGTTGATGGCCGACAGCGCGGCCTCGCCGCTCGAGCTCAAGCGTATGCCGCGTCCCGCTCGCTCGAAGAGCAATACTCCGAAATGCTCTTCGACGCGCCGCACTTGCTGGCTCACCGCCGAAGGCGTCTTGTGAAGTTGCTTGGCGGCCGCGCCGACGGAACCGGCGCGCGCGACCATGAGCACGTCCAAGAGCGCCGGCACGAGCGACGGATCAATCATGAAGCATGACTTAACATCGTTTGCATAAACTTTCACTCGACTTAAGCGATTCGGCGAAGCACAATCGGAGCACTTCAAGAAGGACGCGTGATGATGGGAAAGAGTCTTTTCGACAAGGTCTGGGATCGTCACACCGTGCGGGCGTTGCCCGGAG
>DATEMX010000060.1:0-2020 GCA_035275365.1 Polyangiaceae bacterium
CGCGGCCGCGGCAGCGCCCACTACGAAGACGGCGCGCTTCGACTTAGGTACCGCCGGTGTGGCGACGTTTCCCGTCGCGGCCACGGCCGACGCCGACGTCGTCGCCGCCTCGGCGACGACGGTCGGAAAATGGTTGGGCCGCGCCGAGCGAACCGCATCGGAGGGCGCGGCAGGAACCGAGTTGACGACGGTAGGCCCGTTGTCCGGCACCGAAACCGGCGCGCGCGAAGCGGCGCCCGATTCGCGCATCGTCATGGCGTGCGGAATCGACGACATGTCGAGCTTGAACGAGCTCGAGCTCCACTTCTTGAGCTCGATCATGAGGTCGCGCGTCGATTGAAACCGAGACTTCACGCTTTTCGCGAGGCACTTCGCGAGCAGCTCCTCGAGCCCCTCGGGCGCGTCTTTTCGGAGCGAGCGCAACGACGGCGGATCGTCGGCGATGATCGCGGCACAAATGCCGGGCAGCGTATCGGCCGAGAACGCCGGCGATCCCGTCAAGAGCTCGTGCAAGATGACGCCGAGCGACCAGATGTCGGCGCGCCCGTCGACGTGCTTCGCGTTGCGCACTTGCTCGGGCGACATGTAGAGCGGCGATCCCATCACGGCGCTGGTCCGCGTGAGGTTGGCGGGCGCTTGCCCCTCTTCGCCCATCGTTGTTTTGGAGATTCCGAAATCGAGGACCTTGACGAGCGGCGACCCGTCGCTGCGACGCGTGAGAAACAGATTCGATGGTTTGAGATCGCGGTGCACGATTCCTCTGGCGTGGGCCTCGGCGATGGCGTGACAAGCCTGGAGTACGTAGTCGACGGCGTCTTGGATGGGGAGCCGGCCGGTGTTCTGGAGCACCTGGCTCAGGTCTTCTCCGCGAAGGAGCTCCATCACCATGTAAGGCGCGCCCGAATCGAGCGTGCCCACGTCGAAAATGCGGACGACGTGCTCGCTCTGGAGACCGGCGGCCGCGCGCGCCTCTTGGATGAAACGAAGAGCCGCCTCCTTCTCGTGAATGACCCCGGGGGTCATCATCTTGATGGCCATGCGCTGGCCGAGCTCGATGTGCTGAACGAGTACGACGACGCCCATGCCGCCGGCCCCGAGCACCGACTCGACGCGGTACTTGCCGGCCAGGACGTCGCCCGGCTTCGGCGCTTCGTCGGCTGCGCCCGGAGCACCTTCGGGATCACCGGGCTGAACTGTCATAGTCAATCTGACGATATCGCCGCGACCGACTCGCTACAAGCGGTGACTGGCCCTGCGCCGACCCTTCGAGACGCATTGGTCTGGTATTGTCTGGTAACCCGCGGTGGTCACTGGAGCGACCGCGGGTCTCGCGATGGCAAACACCGCCGCGCTCGCTTAGCCTCTCGGGCGCCAAAGAAGGGCAGAGGTCGAGGCCGCGCATGAGAGACAGCCTGAATTGGGGCATTATCGGCACCGGCGCCATTGCAGACGACTTCTGCGAGGCCCTCGAGAAATCCACCCAATGCCGCGTGGTGGGGGCCGTTGGATCGTCGATCGACAAGAGCCGCGCGTTCGGCAGAAAATGGGGCCTCTCGAGCCAGGCCACGACGCTGCCAGAGCTCTTGGCCGACACGTCGGTCGAGGTGATCTACGTGGCCACGCCCCACCCTTCGCATGAAGTACAGGCTGTCGCGTGCATCGAGGCGGGCAAGCATGTCCTTTGTGAGAAACCGATCACGGTCGACGCCAAGAGCGCCGCGCGGGTGATCGGAGCGGCGCGCGCCCGCGGTGTCTTCTTGATGGAAGCATTCATGTACCGTTGCCATCCGCTCCTCGGTCAAGCGCTCGCGCTCCTGAAGGACGGCGCGATCGGACCCATTCGTCATGTTCGGGCCGATTTCGGCTTCAAGGTCCCGCGCCATCCGGAGGGCCGGCTCTTCAAACCTGCGCTCGGGGGAGGCAGCATCCTCGACGTCGGTTGCTACACCGTCTCGTTCGCCCGACTCATCGCCGGCGTCGAGAGCGGCCAGCCCGCCTGCGAACCCACCAAGCTCGTGGC
>DATEMX010000061.1:0-3087 GCA_035275365.1 Polyangiaceae bacterium
AGGATGAGTCGCCTGGTCGTGTCCGCCGTTCGCGCCCTCGAGCTTGCGACGAACCTGGGCGAGCTTGCTGGGGGCGGACTCGTCGTCGGGCACGGCCTCGCGACGCTCGAGGCCAATGACCTTTACTACCGGCGCATCCGCGAGCACGGGGCGCAAGGCGCCGAACCGCGAAGATTCCCCGCGACCTCGCCGAACGCATGTGCGGGTGAGTGCGCGATCGCGTTTCGACTCACCGGGCCGACGTTCGCCGTCGGGGCCAGCCTGCACGGCGGCCTCGAAGCGCTCGGCGTGGCCCGCGACCTCGTGGCGGTCGGGGATTCCGACCGCATGCTGGTCGTCGCGGCCGATTTAGGGGGTCCGGTCTCGAGCGCGCTCCTCGACGCGGCGGGGGCGCGGCCCTTGCTCGAAGGCGCGTGTGCCGCCCTGCTCTCTGCCCTCCCTTCGTCAGGATCCCTTGCCCTCCTCAGTGACGTGCCGCGGTCCCTGTTGGACGGGGCGTCGGGAGCCGGCGCCGACTGGATTTGGCAGGGTCCGAGCGGACACCGCGAGCTGGTCGGGTACCTGACGGCGATCGGAAGTTGCCTTCCGCGGTGCTAACTGGCATTTTCGGGCCCGAGGAATACGGACCGCTGCCGCGGCGTTTGGGAAGCCAAGACATGAAGTCGCTCGCTCTTTGGTTGGCATTGCTCGCGTTCACCGTGTCCGGTTGCGCGACGCGCTACATCCCGAACACCGACGTGGAAGACAGCGACGACAACCGCAGGGTCATCGCCTTCTGTGAGCGATACCGGCACGCGGTCGAGGAGCGCAACATCCCGCTCCTGCTCGACATGGCGAGCAGCCAATACTACGAAGACGGCGGCAACGTCGACGCCGCCGACGACATGGACTACGCGGGCCTGCGCGAATACCTCGACGGTCGTTTCAAAGAAACGCGCGCGATCCGCTACGAAATCCGCTACCGCAGCGTCAACCGCCGCACGAACAGTCGGGTGTTCGTCGACTATACGTACACGGCTTCGTACAAGATTCCTGGTCTCAAAGGCGAAGAATGGCGGCATACGGTCGCCGACAACCGGCTCGAGCTCGTTCCCGATCAGAGTTCCTATAAGATTTTAACTGGGATGTAGCCGAAATCGCCATCTCGCTTCCCGGCGATTTCTTGGTTTGACTCCGGACGAGGTTCCCCTAGTGTAGGGGTGTCTTTGCGGAGGTATCCCGTGCAAAATCGTCGCTTTGTCGCGCGGCTTGGGTTTGCGACCCTCGTCGTCACTACCGCCCTCGGGTGCGCCCAAGAGCGAGATCCGATCAACAGGGTTCAGGCGAACGCGCTCGCCAAGCGGTTTTTCGTTGGCGCCAACTTGAACAGCCCTTCGGATGATCCCGAGTTCTACGCATCGACGACCGCCGTCGACGTTCCTTACGGCGTGCAGGCTGGGATCTTCACCGGCTCGGCCGGTGAGCTCAGTCGCATCAAGTGGGAAGTGACCGAGAAGGTGCTGAACGCGCGGCTCACATATGAACACATCGACCAAGTCGATGGCCATGGCTCGCGAACGACCAACAGCGGGCGCGTCATCGCGTCGTTCGACATCGAGAGCCACTTCGACGTCAAGCGCGAATACAACCCGCAGACCGGCGAGGAGCTCAACGTCATCGCCGAAAACACCAACGACAGGCCTTGGTTCGACCGCGAGTACATGCGCGTCGATTGGTCGTCCAACAAGGTCGTCTCGTCGAACAGCTTCGATCCCCTCGCGCTCATGAAGCTCGGTGGCGACGCGTTCGAGTCGCTCACCTACCGCGTCGACGATCCGAGCGATCCCGATGCGCCCGTGTTCGACGCCGAGGGCGGCTATTTCGACATCACCAACAAGATCCTCGTGAAGCCGACGACCATCGATGGGCTTCCCTCGTGCTGGTACTACGCGGCCTACGTCATCGGCGGCACGGCGCCCTTCGGCGCCTGCGATCCTTCCGAGGTGAAGCTCCGCTTGTCGTTCCTGCGCATCGCGCAGCCCGGCCAGCCGGGTTACCGCGACTACTCTCCGCAAGAGTGGGACGGCGCGCGGTTCAACGCCCACGGCGCCTTCATCCGCGAGCGCCTCGGCTACGATCGCAACTACGGCGTGGTCGACAGCAAGTGGCACCACCTCATCCAGCGCTACAACATCTGGGACAAGACGCACCTCGATCTCACCTGCACCGGATCGGGCGACGTCGATCACGACGGTACCGACGACTCGTGCGTGAGGGCTCCTGCGGGTTCGCGCTGCGACGACTTTGTCGGGCGATGCACGATTCCCTATGCTCAGCGACAGATCCGCACGAACGCGTGGCACTACAATTTGAACGGCGCCGACGAGGTCGCCTTTGATTCGACCAACCTCGCGACGGAAGAGTGGGACACGGCGATGCGCCTGGCCGTCCAGGCGGCGCGTCGGGTAGAGTGCCAGCGAACGGCGCAAAAGTCCCTCGTCGGAACGCGTTGGGAAGGTCAAGCGTGCGACGCGGCTTTCCCCGTCAATCAAGGGGACGACGCCGAGGTCGAGAGCGTTCGCGCGGTCAACCAGTGCTGGAAGGAGAAGGGCCGCGGCGCGGCCGAGTGCGCGCCCATCGATCCCAACTCGGTCGCCGCGCTGCCGACGATGATCGCGCTCTGCCACAGCCCCGTTCGGGCGGGCGACGATCCCATGTGCGGCCCCGAGGGTCTCTTCACGCGTCCGGGCGATCTGCGATACCACCAGGTCAACGTCGTGCCGACGCCGCAGTCGGCGTCGCCTTGGGGATACGGTCCCACCATGGCCGATCCGCTGACGGGCGAAGTCATCCAGGCGAGCATCAACGTTTGGAACTCGGTCACCGAGCAGGCCGCGCAGCTCTTGGTGGATCAAATTCGCTGGATCAACGGCGAGATTCCCACCGCGGAAGTGACGAGCGGCAACTACGTCCAAGCGTGGGCGTCGGCCGCCGCGGCCCACGCGCCCGGCTCCGCCCCCATGCTTTCGCCGGCGCAAATCGACGAGCGCATCCTCGGGGCGGGCGCCACGACCGCCGACAAGCTCGCGCGAGCGCCCGAGCTTCGAA
>DATEMX010000062.1:0-5365 GCA_035275365.1 Polyangiaceae bacterium
CGATCGAAGAGCAAATGCTCGAGGGTGAGATGCCCTCCGAAGGCATGATTTGCGAGCTCAAAGATCGGTGGGGCCGCATCAACGAGCACGTTGCCAACTTCGTCAATCAAGGTTCGCAGGACGTCATCGAAGTGCCAGAGCGCGAGTACGCCGCGCTCGTGTCGCGCGTAGCCCAAAATGCCGCGCAGGCCGATGTCCTCGACGATCTGCTGTCTTGGCAGCTCGAGCCCGTTGCCCGATCGCTCAGCCGTCTCGGTGAGCACGCGAAGGCTCTCGCGCAACGTCTCGGCAAAGGTCCCATCGAAATCGAGGTGCAGGCCAACAACCTGAAGCTCGACCCGCGGCATTGGACGCCGTTCTTCGGGGAGCTCATTCACCTCATTCGCAACGCCGTCGATCACGGCATCGAGTCGCCCGACGAGCGCGTGGCGAAGTCGAAGAAGGTCCCCGCCGTCATCGTGCTCAAGGCCGAGTCGTCGGCGCGCGCCATCGAATTCGAGATCGGCGACGACGGGCGCGGAATCCCCTGGGATCTCATAGCCAAGCGCGCCCGCGAGCTCGGCCTGCCCGCGCAGACGAACACCGATCTGGTGGCCGCGTTGTTCCGCGACGGCATTTCTGGCGCGAGCGAGACGACCGAGACCTCGGGGCGCGGCGTGGGCCTCGCGGCCGTCAAGCAACGCGTCGAAGCCATGGCCGGAAAACTCGAGGTTCGTTCGGTGGCTGGTGTAGGGACGACCTGGTCCATCACACTGCCTTTGGAAAAGAGCAACCAACGGATGCGCATGAATCCCCGTCCGCCGTCGGCTATCTCTTGACGACGAAGAGCGAGAGATCCATCAACGTCCTTGTTATCGACGACGACGCGATTGGTCGCACACTTTTGTGCGAAACGCTTCGCGAGCACTATTCGGAGCTCACCGAGGTGACGACGCCCATCGGCGCGTCGCGAATCGTCAGCCAAGAGCGGATCGACGTCGTCGTCCTCGACGTCGAGATGCCCAACTTGAGCGGTGACAAGCTGGCCAAGCTCTTTCGGACCAACCCGCGGCTCGCGCATGTTGGCGTGGTCCTCGTCTCGGGTACCGGCGACGACCAGCTCGCGCTATTGGGTCTCGAATGCCAAGCCGACGCGACCGTAACGAAGGCCAAGGTTCGTGCGGACCTGGTCAAAGCGGTTCAGGTGGCGTGGGAGAAGTCGCAGAGACGGCGCGGGCGCTCGACGCAGTGACGCACGTGCAGAAGCCCCAGGGCCGCCGCGCGAGCACGCTGTACTCGAGACTCTTGCGGGTGATGCTGAGCATCGTGGTGCCGCTCAGCTTGGCGACCATGGCCTGCACGGCCTGGATGCACTATCGAATGGCGCGGGGCGCGGCGTCCGACATCGAGCACCTCATCAGTGACGGCATTGCCGGCAAGGCGCGCGTCCTCGTCGCCAACCACGCGCTCGCCCTCCGTTCGCTCGTCCTCGACAACGCCTTCGGCGATGTCAATAGCCTCATCCTGCAGGGTGTTCGCGGCGACGAAGACCTCGTCTACGGGCTCTTCCTCTCTTCGAGCGACGGGCCGTGGGCGTACATTTCGCCGACCTCCACGGGCGAAAGCCCTGCCGAGATGGAGCGTTGGAAGGAGCTCGGCATCGCCAAAGGAAAGGAGCAGGCCGCGGGGTTCGTCGAGCGCCGCGGGCATCTTTTCGGCCAAGAAATCCTCGAATATGCCGCGCCGGTTCGCGACGGCAAAGATCTGCTCGGCACGGTGCGCTATGGCTTCAGCACCGCTCGCATGTCGGCAGAGCTCGCCGAGGCACGCGCGCGGTCGAAGGACTCGCGCACCAACACGCTCCTCCTCCTCGCCGCATTGACTGCCACCAACGTGGTGGTGGGCGTTGTCCTGATCTGGCGAGCGTCGAAGCGCATTTCGCAGCCGCTCGGAGCCTTGACGCGCGTTGCCAACGACATCGCAGGCGGCAATCGCGATGTTCGGGCCAAGGTAGAGAGCGCCGACGAGCTCGCTGTGCTGGCCGACGCGTTCAATCGCATGCTCGACGCCAACCAAGACGCCTTCGAACGGCTCAGGGAGACCACCGAGCGAGCCCTCGAGGCCTCGCGACTCAAGAGCGAGTTCTTGGCCAACATGAGCCACGAGATCCGCACGCCCATGAACGGCGTCATGGGTATGGCCAAGTTGATGCTGGGCATGCCGCTCGACGGCAAGCTCCGGCGGTACGTGGAGACGATCGACGTCTCTGCGACGGCGCTCTTGACGACCATCAAAGACGTCCTCGATTTCTCCAAGATGGAGGCCGGCAAATACGTCCTGCAAGAGGTGCGTTTCGCTCCCGGGCTCATCGTGCGCGACGTGGCCGAGCTCTTGGCGCCGCGGGCTCAGGAGAAAGGGCTCGAGCTCGCCTACCGCGTCGCCCCCGAGGTTCCTCCTTGGATCCTCGGCGATCCCGACAGGTTTCGCCAGATCTTGAACAACTTGCTCGGCAACGCCGTCAAGTTCACCGACTCGGGCGATGTCTTCGTCGAGCTTCGGATGGACGACCCGCAGACGTTGCGCCTCGAAGTCGCCGACACCGGCGTCGGGATCGCCGAGAAGGACTTGGAACTCATCTTCGATGCGTTCTCCCAGGTCGACGGCTCCGTGGTGCGAAGGCAAGGCGGAACCGGTCTCGGCTTGGCGATTGCCCGCCGCCTGACCACGATGATGGGCGGAAACCTCGGCGTGGAGAGCAAGCTGGGGAAAGGCAGTCGCTTCTGGTTTACCGTTCCCGTCGTCGCCGACGAACTCGCCGAAGGCGCGAGCCCGGCCCAGCTCGGATTTCCGGCTGGCAAGCGCGCGCTGGTCGTCGAATCGAACCGCCGCTGGTGCGAAGTCATCCTCGAGCAGATGCGCCGCTGGGGCGTCGACTGCGACGTGTCGTCGAGCGGCAGTGAAGCCGTGCAGCGTCTCGCTTCGCTCGCTGCCGAAGGGGGGAGGCTCGATGCGTTCGTCATCGGGAAGGCGAGCGACTCGTTCGAGGTGGCCCGGCTCATCGAGGCGGTCCGCGCGCATGCGCCGCTCCGCAACGTGCCGCTCATTCTTCTGCATCAGCTCGGCAAGAGCGCGTCGCTCGGCGAGCTCGAGCGTGAGGTCGCCGCGCAGCTGCCGAAGCCGCTGCGGATGTCGGACCTCTACAACTCACTCCAAGACGCGTTCGGCGGAGGTCGCCGGACGTTCGAGGAGCCCGTGGCTTCGGAGGAGACCACGGCGCGCGATAGGGGCCGCGTGCTCGTCGTCGACGACAACGAGATCAATCAATACGTGGCCGTCGAACAGCTCGAGGCCGCCGGATTCTCGGCCGACGTTGCCAACAACGGGGCGGAGGCGGTGGAGATGCTCGAGGCGCGCCGCTACGCCGTGGTGCTCATGGACTGCCAGATGCCCGTCGTGGACGGCTACACGGCGACACGTATCATTCGCGAGCGAGAGAAGGCCACCAAACGCCATCAGGTGATCATCGCCCTTACGGCGCACGCGATGATCGGAGAACGCGATCGGGTTCTGGCCGCGGGCATGGATGACTATATTTCCAAGCCGCTGCGATCCGACGCGCTGACGCGCCTGCTCTCGCGCTACGCCAAGTCGTCCGGCAGGATTACCCTGCCCAAAACCGAGAATGTCGCCCCCACCGTCGCGGCCCTCGACCCTCGCATCCGGCGATCGCTAGCGCTCATCGAGGCGTGCTTGCGCGAAATGCCGAAACAGATGGCGAACATCGACCAAGCGCTGGCGGCGAGCGACGCGGCTGCGCTAGGCAGAGCGGCCCATAAGCTCAAGGGCGGCGCGCTCGCGGCAGGCGCCGACGCTTTGGCGGTGTCGGCAGAGACCCTGCAACAGGCCTCCGAGCACGGCGATCTCGAGCGCGCGGGCACCGTCGTCGCCATGCTTCATAGCAACCTCGCCGAGCTCGAGGCGGCGCTGAGCGCCGAGCTCCATGCAGCTTCGATCTCCCGGCGCGGCTGAAGACCGAAGCTCGCGCCTCATTGCAGCGATCCGGTCGAATAGCAGGGCGTCGTGTTCCCTAACTCAAAGCGCCGTCGGGTAGCCGACGCGCCCTTGGTCTTGCCGCTCCCCACGTGGAGCCGAGCGAGCCGCCGCCTGCGGGCACGCCGACCATTCGAGTGGAGCTGTGGGCAGGTGGACCGTTGTGTGCCCATCCCTCAAGTGTCGCGAAAGTCCGCCGTAGAGCAATGATGCAGGGGGGTGGCGTCGGGTGTACCCGATAGCGGGTGCGGCGAAGCATGGCGTTACCTTCACGTTTTCGAGGTCTTGGGGGGAGAAGAGGTTTCTTATCGATCGTGCATTCGCTTTTGGTTGTGGAAGACAACGACGACGTTCGTGAAGCAACACAGATAGCCTTCGAGCAAGTTGGTCATCAAGTGGCTGCAGTTGGCAATGGCCAAGAGGCCATCGACTGGCTCGCAGCGCATGATGCGCCCTGCCTCATCTTGCTCGACCTCATGATGCCCGTCATGGACGGTTGGCAATTTCTGGAAGCCGTCCAAGCGCACGCTTCGTGGAGCACGATCCCTGTGGTCGTCGTTTCGTCGGCGCAAGAAGACGGAATTCCCGGGCACGCTCGCGCGATCCTGAGGAAACCGGCGTCGCTCGAATCGCTTCTCTCCGCAGTCGAACACTGCTCCTGTCGCCGGCGACACGCGTAGGTCTTCGCCGCGCGGGGGTGGCATTCTTGATGGGCCGTTCCACAAAATGGTCGGATCCGTCGATAGCTGGTTGCCCCCCGAATTCGACCGCGAGCGCGCGCTCGAGCAAGCGATGAGGCCGGCAAAAGGGGTACGAGGCCACGAGCCTGAGCGATCGTGGCTCGAATGAATAACGAACGGAATTTGCGGGAAAGGTAACCTTTGGCATCGGCTTTGTCACAAGGGTAAGGCGGCGCCCGGCTCGCCGTGACCGAGGTCCACCGCAAACGCCGGCATCTGCGCTTGGTAGCTGTTGCCGATGAAGAACGACGCGGCGCCCGCGAGGGTGATCATGTCGAAGAGCACGGGAAGCCGGCGCACGTCGCGGATCGTCTCGACGACGTCGGCGAAGCCGCGCACGGCACGCAGGGGCTGCGGCTCCTTGCGGAACGTGATGCCGTACGGGGCGCTCACGAGCCACACGAGCAGTGGGAGATAGAACGACGCGTTCAGGAACATGCCGCGGGTCGGCCCGAGCGTGCGCATGATCAGGCTCCCCAAACCGGGGCCCGCGAGCATGAGGGCTGGGGACGACGAGCTCCGAATCAGATTGTTGGACCCGAGTAGCCATAGGAGTCAGCGATGTTGGGACACGAGCGTGCGTGCAATCTGCTCGA
>DATEMX010000063.1:0-2072 GCA_035275365.1 Polyangiaceae bacterium
GTGATGGCCGGCGCGTTCGTCGTGACGTTCGGCCTCATGCGCAAGAAGCCGGACCGAGAGGTCCCCGATTTCGCGTCGCCGTCGGTCCTCGTGGCGGCGACGAGCAGCGCGCCCCTCACCGCGATCAGCCAGAGCGCCAGAGCGCCAAGCGACCCGCCCTCCGCAAGCGCACCTTTGCCCTCCGCAGCAGCTTTCGCGCGCAACGCTCCCGTCGGCCCGCTCGGCGCCGCCAAGCCGAAGAAAGTCGCTTCGCCGCAAGTAGCGTCCGCTGCCCTCCCCTTCGCCGTGCAAACCCCTCCCGGAGCCGCTCCCGCGAAAACAGGTGGAGTCGCGGGGGGTCTTCAGATTAAGACCAGCTACCCCTGAGCCCTGAGATGCTGCGCGTCCTCCTCCGCTGGCTCGCCACCCTCGCGACGCTCTTTCTGATGGCCCAGCCGGTCAAGGCAGAGCCGACCGAAGACGGCGCGAAGCGCCATTTCACCAACGGCGTGCACCTCTTCGAGGATCGCAATTTCGCCGGCGCGCTGGTCGAATTCGAACAGTCCTTTCGGCTGAACCCCACGGCCGCAGCAATGCAAAACATCGCCGTCTGCCAAAAAGGACTCTTCCGCTATGGGGAGGCCATCGCCACGCTCGAGCGGATGCTGCGCGAGTTTGCCTCGCAGCTATCGCCCGACGACAAAAAAGCGGCCGACGACGCGATTCGCGACATGAGCGCACTGCTCGGCACGGTGGTGATGCGCGTCGGGCCGGCCGACGCGCGCGTCAGCATCAACGACGCGCCGCTCTCGACTGAAGCGATGAAGAGCCCAGTGAAACTCGCGGCCGGTGAGTACCGTGTCGTCGTCGAGGCGCCCGGCTATGCGCGACAGGAGCGCGTCATCCGCGTCGTGAGCGGTCAAAAAGACGTCCCCGTCCAGGTGCAACTGTCACCGCTCAGCGGAACGTTGGTGGTTCGAGCGCACGACTCCGAGGCGGCTATCGCGCTCGACGGCGTCCAGGTGGGCTACGAAGAGTGGAAGGGGCCCGTGTCCGCAGGGCCGCACGAGATCTACGTCTACACGCAGACGTTGCGCCGCAAGAGCACCGTCACCGCCTACGCCGGCCAGATCACCGAGTTCGACGCGAAGCTCACGCCGGAGGACGCGATCCCTTCGGGGCAGCCCGCCCTTGCCGCCGGCCTCCCCGTCTACGTTCCACCGTCGCAGCGCGGCATCTTCGCCTTCCTCTTGTTCGGTGGGGCCAGCGTCGGCAGCGCGCCGCCGGCCGAGCTGCACCAGAACAAGGATCGCGCGGGCGGCCCCGTCGGCGGCATCGCCGTGGGATATCGATTCTCGACCGCCCTGGCCGCCGAGTTCGACGCCGAATCGGCGAGCTACGTCATCGGCGCCTGCGGAGCGCGCGCCGAGCGAGGCTGCAGCCAAGCCGAAGGCAACTACGACCTGCGCTCGTCGCGCGTCGGGCCCGCCATACGGCTAATGACGAGCGGTGCCAAAGGACGCTTCGTCGGTACAATCGGTCTCGGCGCGGTCGTACATACGCTGAGCTACGACCAGGCCCTGCGCAACGCCGTCCCCTCCGCCAAGCTCCCCGAGTCAGAGAGCGCCGTCGGTTCATACTTGAAGCTCTCCGGCGCCTACGAGCTTTCCTTCGGCCATTTCCTGCTCGACCTTGGGCTCGTCATCGTCGGCGAGACGGCCGACGAGAAGGTCGGTATCAAGAATACCGGGAGCTTGGGGCTCGAATTTCGCGCCGGCTACGGGCAGTGGTAACGCTACGCACGTTTCGACGTGAAGCTCGACGGCGCGGTGGCCAGCTTCTGACCTTTGCGAGAGCCTACGTGTTTCGCTACGCTGGCGCACCGCCGTGGAGGGTTCATCATGAGTGACGCACAATCGATCTCGTCCCACCTCAAAGAGTTGCGACGCTTCGAACCGCCCAAGGAGTTCGCCGCGCGTGCTCGTATCGGCTCGCGCGCCGAATACGACGAGCTGTATCGAGAGAGCATCGATTCGCCCGAGACTTTTTGGAGGCGCGAGACCTCGTCGCTCGTTTGGCGAAAGCCGTGGACC
>DATEMX010000064.1:0-6426 GCA_035275365.1 Polyangiaceae bacterium
ATGATGGCCGGCGCGAACGAAGCCGCCGCGGCGACGATCGCGCGACGGCGATCGCCGCCCGATGCGGCGCCTTCTTCCAGCCGGCGATGGCACGCCTCGAGCGCGACGAGGTCGGCGTCGACCGCCATGCCCAAGGCGATCCCCATCCCGCCGAGGCTCATGGTCGTGGCGGGAACCCCGAGGAGTCGCATGGCGCCGCAGGTGAGCAAGAGCACGAGCGGCAGGGTCGTCAGCGGGACGAGCGCGCTGCGCCAATCGAGGAGAAACACCAAGATCACCAGCACGACGGCGGCGATCTCTTCCGCGAGCGCGCGCACGAGCGAATTTTCCACGCCGAGGATGAGCTCGCCTCGGTCGTAGACGGTCGTGAGCTCGGTGCCGCGAGGCAGCCGAGGGCGGACCTCGTCGAGGGTGCGTTTGACGTTCTCCGCCACCGCCGCGAGGTTGGCGCCGCGAGCCGCCACGACGATCCCACCGAGAGGTCGGTGGAGCCCTCCCAGATCGGCGACGCCCGAAGGCATGTCGTCGGCCATGCGTACGAGCGCGACGTCGCGCACCAGCGAGGGAGGACTGCCCGCCACGGGGATGGGGCGCGCCGCGAGGTCGGCGACGCCGGCTCGCCCCATTTCGCCCGCGGGCGTCGAGCACGCTGCGACGACGTCGGTGAACGCGATGCCACGTTCGCGAAGCTCGGCTGGCTTGGCTTCGACGAGCAAACGTGGCGGGGCCATGCCGATCGACGCCACCTCGGCGACGCCGGGCACGGCTGCCAAGGCCGGCCGCAGAACTTCGTCTTGGAGGCGCCTCAAGCTCGCCGCATTTTGGCCGTGCGTGGGATCGGTCAGCGCGTATTGAAACACCCATCCCGCGCTCGAGGCGATCGGTCCTACTTGTATCCGCAGGTTCGGCGGTAGCTTCGGACGCAGCGCGGGCACACGCTCGTCGATCGCCCTCCGTGCGGCCGACAAATCGGCGCGGGCGTCGAAGACGAGATCGACGAAGGCCATGTCGGCCATCGACGTGCCCCGCACGGCGACGACGCCGGGGATGCGCTCGAGATCGGCCGTCACCATCTTGGTGGCCGAATTGGCGACTTCCGCCGCCGAGTGGCCCATCCAATCGAGCACGAGGACGAGCTGCGGCTCGGCGAGATCCGGCAAGACGTCGCGCGACAGCGTTCGCCGGCCGACCCAGCCTGCGATCGCCAGCGCGAGCGAGGCCACGATGACGAGCCAAGGGCGTCGCGTGCTCCACTCGACGACGCGGGTGATCACGGCTCGGTCTCCGACGAGGGGTGATCGGTACCGTGGAGCAGCCGTTCGGCGTCGAGGAAGAAAGCGTTTTCGGCGACGAAGATTTCGTCGACGGCGAGGCCCGACACCACGGAGGCGTAGCCGTTGAAGACCCTTCCTATCTCGATCCGTCGGGCTTCCAACCGGCCGACGTCGCGCGATGGCGCCACGAGAACGTAGTGACCTTCGCGAGAGACGCGGACGGCGTCGGCGGGAACCACCACCGCAGGGCGGGGACGAGGAGGGACCGTGATCCACCCCCTGGTAGGCCGACCGCTCGCGTCCGACGTCGAAATGGTCAATCGGACGAGGCTCGTCGATGTGTCCCAATCGACGGGCGGGTCTTGGGTCCGGCGCGCCGGAACGCTCGAGCCGATCGAATCCGCCGGAAAAAACGCGATCGGATCACCCGGGCCGAGGGCAGCGACGTCGTCTTTGTAGACGATCGCCGAGAGCCAGCCTTCTGCGTCGAGCCACGCCGGTGCGTACACCGGCTCGGAGAAAAAGCGCTGCCTTACAACGTCGAAAACTCTCGACCGCTGCGTCGCCGAAGGGTCGGGCGCGGGTGCCGCGGCGCGGACGGCTGGCTCCAGCGCCATCCGGCAAATCGTGCATTCTCCAGGCGACGCCTGGGTGACTTCGGGGTGCATGGGGCACGCGTAGGCACCTTTTCGCTCGTCGCTCGGATTCCTCCGACCGAAGACGAATGCTGCGGCGAGGGCGCCGCCGGACGACACGAGCAGCACGATCCTGGCACCAGCAGCGAGCAATCGCGAACGCACGAGAGTCGGCGCGATGCTACCCGAGCGGCGCTCCGAGCGAAATGGCCAAACCTTGACGCCCGCGGAGCTTCGACGATATATGCGCGTTCAAGATGTCTCGTGGCGTCAGCGTTGTCATCCCGATGTACAACGTCGCGGCCTGGATCGAAGAGACGCTCGAGACCGTTCGCACGCAGACCTTTCCGGGCTCCGCCGTCGAGATCGTCCTCGTCGATGACGCTTCGACCGACGAGAGCGTCGCCAAGGCTCGCGCCTTCCTCGAGCGCCACGAGCTGGACGGTCGCGTCGTGGAACAAGAGCGGAACCAGGGCGCGAGCGCCGCGCGCAACGCTGGCTGGCGGCTCGCCAAGTACGAGTGGATTCAATTTCTCGACGGCGACGACCTGCTCCTTCCGCGCAAGCTCGAGACTCATATGGCAGCGGCAGCGGGCGCTACCAGCGACGTGGCGGTGCTCCATGGCCGATGGCAGCGCTACGGTCCGAACGAAGGCATGTGGCATCGCTACGGGCCCACGCACGCGGCGCGCATCGTCGGCGATTCGGTCGTCGCCATCCTCTCCGATCACGACTTCGGCTACGTGGGCCCGACCCTCATCCGGCGCGCGTTCCTCGATCGCGTGGGTGGTTTCGACGAGCAACTCGACCTCGGCGAAGACTTCGACCTCATGTTGAGGATCGCGATGGCGGGCGGCACGTTTCGCGAAGTGCCCTCGGACGGGCCGCTCTTTCTCTATCGTTCGACCCCGGGTTCGCTCGGCCGTCGGGCCGGTGAGGAGTTACCGTCGATCTTGAGGCTCCGCGAGATCTCGCGCCGCGCCGAACGGTTTCTGCGCGACCGCGGCGGGCTCGGCCGCGAAGCTCGACTCGCCGTCGCCGGGCGCTACACGCGGTGCCTCGAGTTCTTCTTCGAGCACGACCGGAAGAGCTTCGCCGAGACGCTGGGCTGGCTGCGCGAACTCGGCCTGACGACTCCGCCGGGGATGCGTCCGGGGATGCAACTCGTTTCGTCCGTCGTCGGTCTAGAGAACGCTTTGGGCATTCGCGGGTCGTTCCGGCGAGCCAAGGCGTGGATCACGACCCGCCTGCGACGGGTCGCCTGACCTTTCAACGAGCGACTTTCGCGCGGGCTTGGGGGGAGTGTACCCTCGGGTCGTGATGCCGCCGGCCGCTTTCGACTATTCGTCCTTGCGCGGAAAGAGCGCGCTCGTCACGGGTGCGGGCGGTTTCATCGGCGCTCACCTCTGTCGATTGTTGCAACGGCACGGGGCCGTGGTGCATGCGCTGAACCGACGTTCGAAGCCCGACGCCCCGTGCGACCGCGAGTGGGTGATCGACGCCGCCGAGCTCGCGCCGCTCCGGCGTCTCTTCGAGGAGGAGAAGCCCGACTACGTGTTTCACCTCGCCAGCCACGTGAGCGGTTCGCGCGAGTTGTCGGCGATCTTGCCGACCTTCCGCGACAACCTGGCCACGTCGGTAAATCTTCTCACGTTAGCCACCGAATTCGGGTGTCGCCGCATCGTGCTGGCGGGGTCGCTCGAGGAAGCCGCGACGGGAGAAATCTCGGGCGTCGTTCCAGCATCGCCCTACGCGGTCGCCAAGCTTTCGCAGACGTTCTACGCCCGCACCTTCCAAGCCCTCTATGGCACGCCTGTCGTGACGGCGCGCATCTTCATGGTCTACGGACCGGGTCAGTGGGATCTGAAGAAGCTCATTCCCTACGTGACGGTGTCGCTCTTGTCGGGAAAATCGCCGCGCCTCGGCCCGGGAACGAGGCCCGTCGACTGGGTCTACGTCGACGACGTCGCCGAGGGTCTCGCGCGCGCGGCGATCGTCCCCGGCGTTCTGGGCCGAGCGGTCGATCTCGGCACGGGCGAACTGACGCTCGTCCGTTCGGTGGTCGAGCAGCTCGGGTTGCTCATCGCGAGCGGCGGCGCGCCGCAAATCGGAGCGTTGCCCGATCGCCCCGCCGAACAAGTTCGCGTGGCCGATCCGGCGGCCACGCGCGCCGTCCTCGGGTTTGCGCCGAGCACCTCGCTCGCCGAGGGGCTCGAGCGCACGGTCGCTTGGTATCGGGCGAAGCTCGCGGCCCGCGAGATCGATCCCGAGAAGCTCTGAAAAGTCAGGCTCGCCGCGCGTTCACTTCGCCCAGACTTGCCAGGGCGCCGAGCCGCGCGAGAGAAGCAATTCGAGCTCGCTGCGATCTTTCGAGGTGTCCATGCCGCGCCAGAAGCCGTCGTGCGGCACGGCCAAAAGTTGTCGCTTCTCGATGAGCCGCGCGAACGGCTCGACCACGAGCTCTTCGCCCTCGCGCATGTACTCGAAGATCTCCTGCCTGAACGCGAAGAACCCGCCGTTGATGCGGATGGGCGCGTCGCCCACGTGCTCGAGCTTTTGCGCGTGGTGCTGCTCGTCGGCGTGGACGACGTGGTAGGAGTGCGGGACCCGCACGCTCACGAAGCATCCGATCTTCCCCGTTTTCTTGAAGGCTTCGACGTAGGCGCCGGTGTCCAAATCGGACAAACCGTCGGCGTAGTTGGCGAGAAACAACTCCTCGCCTTTCAAATGAGGGCGCACGCGGCGAAGGCGCTCGCCCACGTTGGAGTTGATGCCCGTGTCGACGAAGGTGATGCGCCAGTCGCCGAGATCGCGGTTGAAGAGCTCGACGCTGCGCCCTCCGTCGGAGAGGACGAAGTCGTTCGAGGCGCACTCTTCGTATTTGAGGAAGTAGTTTTTGATCGCCGCCTGCCCATAGCCGAGACAGAGGACGAAGTCCTTGTGCCCGTAGTGGGCGTAATATTTCATGAGGTGCCATAGCACCGGCCTGTGACCCACCTCGACCAGCGGCTTGGGCAGGTCGGTGGAATAGTCCCGAAGGCGAAGCCCCAAACCCCCGCAGAACAGAACGACTTTCATTCTCGAACCTTGCCCTCTCTGCCGAAAGACACCGCTTCTTACCATCGAGCCGACCCGCCCGGAAGTAGGACTCGCCACGTCCGATTATGCGCGCGTTTCAGCGAGCAGATCGTGCTGGGCGAGCAAGTCGGCTGCCTTTCGGACGGCGCGGAACTCGAGGCCTGCCCTCATCGCGATGTCGAGCAGCGAGTGGCGACCGTCGGACAGGTTCAGCACCCACAGCATCGCCATCTGGAGCCCCGGAATGCTCGTGCCTCCGAGCGCTCGATAGAGTCCGCGCTTGCCGAGCTGCGGCTCGCCGTAGGGAGCCAAGTTCTCGTAGGTAGCGTCGCCGTCGATCGCGCCGACGACGTCGCGCACGATCTTGAACGACTCGAGCATGCGAGCCGTCGAGACGAACTCCAGGTTGTCGCCCGAGGTGTGGTACTCGGGGAATTGCCCGTGGCGCCCGCGCATGAGCGAACCCACAGCGATGCGAAAGCCCGGCGAGTTGTATTGACGCTCGTCGTAGCCGTAGGGGAAAAAATCGATGATCTGGTGCGCGCGGCCGCTCGTTTGGAGCACGTGCTTCGCGGCGCGATCGACGATGGCGTCGCCGCCCACGGTTCGTTTGTAGGTGAAGGGATGGGCGTCGCCGAGGCACGTGAGCGTGAGCCCGTGGCGGATCCGCTTGGCGCCTTCGCGGTTCTCCGCGAGCCAGGTGATGGCGCCGATGGTACCGGGGGCGTAGAGAAAGCGGATCGTGTAGCGGCGCTTTGCCCTTGCAGCGAGCTCGCGCGCCAGGAGCACCGAGACCGCCACGCCGCTCAGGTTGTCGTCGCACAGCGAGGGATGGCAAACATGCGTCGAGATCAAAATCTCTCGGTCGCTCTCGCCCGGCAGCACGAGCTCGCCGTAGGTCAAAGAGCCCGGCTCGAGCGTGGAATCGATGCATACTTCGTAGGTGCCGTCGGGCATCGCCTCGCGTTGCCGGTGCGAGAGGCAAAATCCCCACGTCTCGTCATAGTACGACGTGCGGTACGGAACGAGATCGGGCTTGTCGGGAAGCGTGTGGAGGTGAGGCGAGAGCTCGGCGAGCGTCAGCGTGCGCCGCACCGGCGCGCTGTAGTTGACGACGTGCAGGTTCGAGGCACGAAAATCGACGATCCGCTCGCCGCTCGCGTCTTTGATCCAGGCGTCGCGAATGTTCCACTCGCGGGGCACCGTCCAATCGAGCACCTCGGTACCCGAGGGGACCTCGCGAAGCTCGATGGGGATTCGTCGTTTCAGGATGCGGAGCGTCTCCCGCACGCCGTCGCCCGTGATGCTGCGGCAGATGGGGTAGAGCTCGCGGACGAGCTCGTACATCTCGGCGCCGAGCGACGCGGGATCCGGGCTACCCATCGAACGTCGCCGGATCGAAGTCGGGATACGTGCGGTCGCGCTCCGAGAGCGTGGTG
>DATEMX010000065.1:0-4495 GCA_035275365.1 Polyangiaceae bacterium
GACGCCGCCGACGATCGGGTGCGCGCGTTCAATCTCGGCGCCGAAGCCTATTTCGAGAAGCCGTTCGATCTCGACCTCTTGTTTGCGACCATCGTGAACCAGGCGGCCAAACGCGAGACCGACGCGCCGCCTCCTCAGGACGAGGTCGAGTGGGAGCAAGAGGGCCTCGATGCAAGTTACGCCGAGATCGATCGCCGGCAGGCGGAGGCGTTCACGCTCGCCCAGGAGCAGCGCGCGAGCGAGCGCCGCATCCGCGCGAGCGTCTCGGGCCGCGCCCCCGTGCTCGTCATCGAAGACGATCAGTCGATTCGGCAGAGCCTCTGCAACATCCTCGAAGATGAAGGCGTGCCGACGATGAGCGCGAGCAACGGTCGCGAAGCGCTCGAGCTCTTGCGAACGCTGCCCGTTGCGCCCGCACTCATCCTGCTCGACCTCATGATGCCGGTCATGGACGGGTGGGAGTTTCGCAAGGCCCTGGCGGGTGACGCCTCCCTACCCAAGGCACGCGTCGTAGTGATGTCGGCTCGTGCCCGCGACGAAGCCCTGGGCCCCGTCGTCTGGCTTCAAAAGCCGCTCGCGCTCGAGCAACTCTTGGCGACGGTCCATGAGCAGGCGCGGCGCAGTGCGTAGCAGCCACTCAGGCTCGGCGCGACGTTCCCTACGGGCGCTCCTGGTCGAAGACAACGAGGACGACGCGGAGCTCGTCCTCCGAACGCTGCATCGGAGCGGCTACGACGTAACGCATCGCCGCGTGTTGACTGAATCCGACATGCGCGCTGCCCTCCGCGACGAACCGTGGGAGATCGTCGTCAGCGACTACTCGTTGCCCTCTTTCGATGCGCCCTCGGCGCTCAGGGTGTTGACCGAGAGCGGGCTCGATCTGCCGTTCATCGTGGTCTCCGGCACCATCGGCGAAGAAACGGCGGTGGCCATCCTGAAGGCCGGCGCGCATGACTTCCTCTTGAAAGATCAGCTCGCACGGTTCGGCCCGGCGGTGGAGCGCGAGCTGCGCGAGGCCGCCGGTCGTCGCGACCGGCGTCAAGCCGTCGAGGCGCTGCGCCAGAGCGAGTCGAAATTCCGCCGCATCGTGGAGACGGCGCGCGAGGGAATCTGGATGCTCGACGAGCACGGCTCCACGACCTACGCCAACGCGCGGCTCGCGGAGATGCTCGTGGTCGCGCCGTCGTCGCTCATGGGTCGCTCGCTCTTCGACTTCGTGCCGAGCGACTGGGTCGAGCTGGCGACGAAGAGCCTGGCCCCCGATCCTATGCCGGCCGGCGGGCATCAGGAGCTCGTTCTGTCTCGTTCCGACGGCACCGAGTTCTGGGTGTCGGTGGCGACCAATATTATCGCCGACGACGCCGGTAGGCGCGTCGGCACGCTGGCCATGGTCACCGATATCACCGAGCAACGGAAGCTCCATGAGCAGTTGATGGTGTCCGACCGCATGGCATCGATCGGCACGCTCGCTGCTGGCGTGGCCCACGAGATCAACAACCCCCTTAGCGCGGTGCTGGCCAACTTGCAGCTCAGCATCCTCGAAATCGACGGGATCCGAGAGAGGGTCGCCGCCTCACCGATTCTCGTCGAGGTGCACGAAGGGCTCCGCGACGCGATGGAGGCGGCGGAGAGGGTTCGCAACATCGTCCGCGAACTCAAGCTCTTCTCTCGCTCGCAGGACGAGGAGCGCGGGCCTGTCGAGCTCGAAGCGGTCGTCGAGTCGTCGATTCGGATCGCGTGGACCGAGATACGCCATCGAGCCAACGTCGTGCGCGACTTTCACCCGCTCCCGCCGGTGCTCGCCAACGAATCGCGCCTGGGTCAGGTGTTCCTCAACCTGCTGGTGAACGCCGCGCAAGCCATCGAGGAAGGCCACGCGAGCGCCAACGAGATTCGCATTTCCACGCGCCTTTCCGACGACGGCAGAGTCGTCGTGGAGATCAAAGACTCAGGCGCGGGGATGTCGGCCGACGTATTGCGGCGGCTCTTCACTCCTTTCTTCACCACCAAGCCGATCGGTGTGGGAACGGGCCTCGGATTGTCGATTTGTCACCGCATCATTTCCTCGTTCGGCGGTGAGATGACGGTCGAGAGCGCGGTGGGCAAGGGCACTGCCTTTCGCGTCTACTTGCTAGCCTCACGAAGCACTCCTCCCGGCTCCGTCAGGGGGTTCTCGGACGTCGAGCGAGCACCGCGACGTGGAC
This sequence comes from Polyangiaceae bacterium, assembly GCA_035275365.1. Taxonomy (GTDB): domain Bacteria; phylum Myxococcota_A; class Polyangia; order Polyangiales; family Polyangiaceae; genus DASWDH01. The sequence continues at coordinate 2,205 of DATEMX010000065.1, forward strand.
GCGTGCTCATCGTGGACGACGAGGCTGCCCTCCTCAGCACCATGCGGCGCACCCTCGCGCGGGAGCACGACGTCACCACCACCGTGACTGCCCGGGAGGCCATCGCGCTCGTCGAGTCCGGCGAACGCTTCGACGTCGTCTTGTGCGATCTCATGATGCCGCACGTTACCGGAATGGATTTGCACGCCGAGTTCGCGCGGCTCGCGCCGGAGCAAGCTGGCCGCATGGTGTTCATGACCGCGGGCGTGTTCACCCAACGGGCGCGCGCATTTCTCGACCAGGTCCGCAATGCGAAGATCGAAAAGCCGTTCGATTCGACCGCGCTTTTGGCCCTTGTCAATCGATGCCTGCGAGACGAAGACACGACCACGGGAAGCGGAAAGGAACCATGGAATCAGGCCAACTGGCAATGACGGCGCTGCGAGAACCCCACTGGATCCTGGTCGTCGACGACGACCACGACCTGCGCGAATCGCTGCGTGTCACGCTCGAGGAAGAGGGTTTCGCGACCATTCCCGCCTGCAACGGCAGAGAAGCGCTCGAGATACTCGAGCAGGGTGGGCAGCCCACGCCAGACGTCATCCTGCTCGATCTCATGATGCCCGTCATGACCGGGCTCGAAGTCGTCGAACAGCTGCGAGCCGACAGACGATTCGGTCTCATTCCGATTGTCTTGATGACCGCGTTTCGTACGATGGCGCCCAAGCGTGACGTGTCGGTGCTTCTCAAGCCGCTCACCGTCGGCGGCTTGATTTCGGCGATCCACCACGCTGGCTGACCCGGATCCGAAGGGGCACGGTCACCTGAGCTGGGTCACGTCCCAGCCGCCCGCGTCGGCGGCGCTGCCTGCCTCCGGCGTCGGAGGAGGCCTGACGAACGTCAGAAGATCGTGCCCCCGACGGTAACGCCGATTCTACCCTGGTGATCGAAATGCGGCGCGATGCTCCACGCCAACGGAGGCACCTTGCGCTCACCGACCAGGTAGTTGCTCACGAACTCTTTCTTCGGGAAGAGGTAGCCCATCGTAAAGAGGATGGCTCCGGTCGCTTGCATGAGCGTATCGATCACGAGGTACGTGCGGACGACGGGCTCGACCGCACAGTCGAAGGCCTGCCCCGCCGTACTGTTGCCGCAGTTGTTGCTGCGCGCGTTCGAATCCGCGACCGGCCCCACCACCGGGACGAGCAACCAGCGGTCGGCCTCGTTTTTGCTCGAGAGGCCGATGGTCGCCGACAGCGTATAGGGAACGAGAAAGACGATGAGCCCCGACATGACGAGGCCGCGGTTGGGGTTTTCTTCGAAGTGGTACCCCGCTGGCGGCGCCATTCCCTCGACGTAGCGGAGGCGCGTCGGCGGCGCCTGGTAGGTGTAGGTAGGGTAAGGCGTGTAGCCTGGGTAGGCGGGGTACCCCTGATAGGCAGGCGGGTAGCCGGGCATGGGTTGGGGAATCGGCTGCACTTGGGGATAGGGCAGCGGGGCCGTCGGCTGACCCTGGGCGCGGCAAGGCAAGCTCGCCATCGCTGCAAAAGCGAATGAAGCTATCGACATGAATGGGCGCATTCTTCGAGAATAGAGCAGGAGCCCACCCGGCGCGGGAAATTCGCGATGCGCCGGGCGCGCGCCACCCCGACAGAGACACACAACCGTGGCTTGGTCGAAACCGCCCGTTTACGGACGAAGGGCGAGGCTTGCGGGGCCCCATGTCCGAGATCAGAGCCACCGACGTCACCGCGCCTTCCGCCGCCTCGACGGCAACCAACGGCGAAAAACCGGCGCGCCACGTAGGTGCTCGACGCGGAAGCATCGAGGCCGCCGCCTTCACGCGCGACGTCATCGATCACGTCGTGCATTCGTGCGCCAAGGAGGTCCGCGACGCCACGCCATCCGATCTCTATCACGGCTTCGCGCTGACCGTGCGCGACAGGCTCGTTCACCGTTGGCTCGCCACTCAGCGGACCTATCTCGAGCGAGACGTCAAGCGCGCCTACTACTTGTCGTCGGAGTTCTTGACCGGCAAGAGTCTCGGTCTTTGCTTGCTCAACCTCGGCCTCTACGAGGCGGCCGAGGCCTTCGCGGCGGAGCGGGGCTTCGATCTCGCTCAAATTCTCGATGCAGAGGGCGATCCGGGGCTGGGCAACGGCGGGCTCGGGCGCCTGGCGGCCTGCTTCATGGATTCACTCGCCACGCTCGAGCTACCGGCTGCCGGCTACGGCATTCGCTACGACTTCGGAATGTTCGAGCAGCGCATCGAAGATGGCCGGCAAATCGAGCGGCACGACAACTGGCTCATC
>DATEMX010000066.1:0-8541 GCA_035275365.1 Polyangiaceae bacterium
CAGATTCGAGAGCGTAGATACTTGCCATGCCGGCATGCCTGGATGCCAAGTCACGAACGACGGGGGGACCCCTTTCTGCTTCACTTCTCAATTTGGCATGCCAAATTGGGAACGATAGCGCGACCCTCCTAGTAAGAAACCCCTGTCAGACAGCCCCGGCAACGGGTGACCTTCAGACCCAGCCCTTCGAGGCGTCGAGTCGGGCTCGTAACACCATAGGATCCTCGACCTCTGTGCCGTTGCGTCCGCCAGCATGCCACAACACCGCGCCGTTTCCTGCATCGTGTGTCGGGCGCAGCCCGGTGGGGGCTAGGAGGAAACGGCCCGTCTGCGTAGCTGACGACGCACACGACGGCCTGCGTTTCGTGCGTCGAGGGTGGGTCCTCCGCCCATGGGGAACTAGAGCTCCGAACGGCCAAGACCGTTCGGGTCTAGGTTCTTCTTTTCGCCGGGGCTTCGCCCTCAATGCGTTCGGCGTTCTGGGGATTTCAGTCGACCAGACGAAGGGGCGGAGCCAGGCTAAGATGTGAGCCGCAGGATCTTCCAGTGACGCAATCTTCCTTCGAGCTCACCGCTCAGCGCATTTCCGTGGGTTTCGAATATCCGGTCTATTTCACCGAGGGCTGCCTCCGCCCCGGAAACGGCGCCCTCGTCCACGCCGTCTCCCACAAGGAGCCGGCGCGGCGCCATCGCGCGGTCGTCGTGATCGACGGCGGTCTGGCCGCTGCCGATCCGGAGATAGCCTCGCGCGTTTCTCGCTACGTTGCGGCGCATACCGAGCGTCTGGATCTCGCCGCATCGCCGCTCGTCGTGCCAGGAGGCGAGGCGTCGAAGAACGATCCCGCGTTGGTGACGCGCGTGCAGAGCTGGCTCTCCGAGCTCGGTATCGATCGGCAATCGGTCGTGGTCATCGTCGGCGGCGGCGCCGTTCTCGACGTGGCGGGCTATGCGGCAGCGACCACGCACCGCGGCGTGCGCGTCGTGCGTCTGCCGACCACCGTGCTCTCTCAGTGCGACTCCGGCGTGGGCGTGAAGAACGGCGTCAACGCCTTCGGCAAGAAAAATTTCTTGGGTACCTTCGCGCCGCCGTTCGCGGTAGTGAACGACACTTCGTTCTTGAAAACGCTCTCACTGCGCGACAAGAAGGCGGGCATGAGCGAGGCGGTCAAGGTCGCGCTCGTTCGCGACCGCGGCTTCTTCCACTGGATCGCCGAACACGCGCGCGAGCTCTCGAGCGCCGAGCCCGGCGCCCTCGATGCGCTCATTCGCAAGAGCGCCGATCTGCACCTCCATCACATTCGAACCTCGGGCGATCCCTTCGAACTCGGCAGCGCGCGGCCGCTCGACTTCGGCCACTGGGCTGCCCACAAACTGGAGACGCTGACGCGCCACCGCCTGCGTCACGGCGAGTGCGTCGCCATCGGTATGGCCATCGACACGGTTTATTCCGCGCGCGCGGGCATAGCTTCCGTGTCGGTGCAGAAGGCCGTACTCACGACGCTCGACGAGCTCGGCCTCACGCTCTGGGACGACGCGCTCGATCTCGCCGGTCCGGGCGGCGAGCGCGCCGTGCTCGCGGGGCTCGGCGAGTTTCGCGAGCACCTCGGCGGCGAGCTCACCGTCACGCTGCTTTCCGACATCGGCGCGGGGCTCGAGGTGAATTCCATCGATGAGAATATGGTGGCCCTCGCCATCGACGATCTGCGCCACCGAGCGGTGCGATGAAGCTGCCGTCCGCGGGCACGCCGCACCTCACGTATTGCACCAACATTCACGCCGGCGAGTCGCTGGCAGAGGTGCGCCGCAACGTCGAAGAATACGTCACCGCCGTGAAGACGCGGGTCTGCCCGGACCAGCCTTTCGGCGTAGGCCTTCGCCTCTCCGCCCGCGCCGCCGAAGAGCTTTCGGCAGAGGGTGAGCTCGCATCGTTTCGCGCCATGCTCGAGGCGCGGGACCTCTACGTTTTCACGATCAACGGCTTTCCCTACGGCGAATTCCATACGGGCCGCATAAAGGAGAAGGTTTACCTGCCCGATTGGCTGGAAGAACCCCGCCTCGCCTATACCAATCGGCTAGCGAGCCTCCTCGGGCGCCTCTTGCCCGACGGCGATCTCGAAGGCAGCGTGAGCACGTCGCCCGGCGCCTTCAAACCTCGCATCCAAGGCAGCACCGAAGAGCTCGCGATAGCCGATCGGCTGCTTCGCCATGCCGCCCATTTGATCGAGCTCGAGCGGAGCACGGGCAAGACGATCTCGCTCGCCATCGAGCCCGAGCCGGCGTGCATGCTCGAGACAATCGAGGAGACGGTGGCGTTCTTCGAACGGCACCTCCTTTCGCAGGCGGCCGGGGCGCGGCTCGCCGCACTCGCCGGCATTGCCGAACAGCGCGCCGAAGAAGCGATTCGGCGGCACCTCGGCGTATGCTTCGACGCCTGTCACATGGCGGTGGAGTTCGAAGAGCCCGAAGGTGCGCTCCTTCGCCTCGAAGCGGCCGGTATTCGCATAGGGAAGGTGCAAATCAGCGCCGGGCTCGAGCTCTCGATGATGAGCGAAGCGCTCCGTGCCTTCGACGATGGCGTCTACTTGCACCAGGTCGTAGCGAAGTGCGACGGCCAGCTTGCTCGCTACTTCGATCTCTCCGACGCCTTCGCTGCCGGCCCCCAGAAGCCGGCGGGGGATTGCCTCTTTCGCGTTCATTTTCACGTCCCCCTTTTTCGCGAGACGTTCGGGCCGTTCGCCGGCACGCAGCCCTATTTACGCCGTGTGCTGGCGGTGCTCCGCGATCGCCCGCTCTCTTCGCACCTCGAGGTCGAGACGTATACGTGGGATGTGCTCCCGCGAGAGTTCCGGCGCGAAGGGATCGTCGACGCCATCGCGCGCGAGGTCGATTGGGTGCAAGGGCAGATGTCCGCGCGATGAAATGGCGCACCTACCTGGCGCTCGGGCGCGTCTCCAATCTTCCGACCGTGTGGAGCAACGTGCTCGCGGGCATCGTTCTATCGGGCGCCGAGCTCGCCAGTGCGCCTTCGCTCGGCGCCCCGGCCGCGACTCGAGCGCACTACGTGATCGCCCTCACGATGTTGGCGCTCTCGCTCTTTTACGTGGGCGGGATGTTCCTCAACGACGCCTTCGATCGGGATATCGACGCGCGCATTCACCCCGAACGTCCCATTCCGAGCGGCCGCGTGAGCGCAGGCGAAGTGTTCGCCGTGGGATTCGGTCTCATGATCGCGGGGGTGATGGCCGTCGGTGGATCGACCGTCCTATCCCGGCGCGATCCGCTACCCGCGCTGGCGGCGAGCATGCTCCTCGGAGGGCTCATCGTCGTCTACGATCGCTGGCACAAGGGCAATCCGCTCGGCCCGCTTCTCATGGGAGCCTGCCGCATGCTCGTCTATGTCTCGGCGTCGCTCGCGGTGTCGGGGTCGATGCCGAGTGCCGTCGTCTCGGGAAGCCTTTGTCTGCTCGCGTATCTGATTGGCCTCACGTATGTCGCCAAGCAAGAAACGTTGACGGAGTTTCGCAATTTTTGGCCGCTTTTGTTCTTGCTCGCCCCTTTCGCCTACGTGCCCTTCGCTGCAACAGCCAAGGGTGCGGCGGCGATTGCCGCGTCTCTTCTCCTCCTAGGGTTTCTTGGTTGGGTGCTCTCGTCTGTTGCGCTCTTGCGAAAGCGCGCTCCCGGCAACATCCCACGCGCCGTCGTTCGCTTGATCGCGGGGATCTCTCTTTTGGATACGCTCTTCTTGGCGTCGCAAGGCCATGCCACCGAAGCGGTCGTTGGCGTGGGCTGCTTCGGGGCGACGCTGCTTTTCCAGCGCTTCGTGCGCGGCACCTGACGCCGCCTGCCGACCCGACAATTCGAGGTGACGCTCGAAGGGCACCGGTTTGGACCGACCGATTCAATTTAGCATGACAAATTCGAGGTGATGCTCGAAAGGGTATCGGTTTGGACCAGCCGGCACCAGTTTGGACCGGCCGATTGCCGGGTTCGTTCGGCGTCGGACGTGTGCCGCGGGGGTGGGGCCAACTGGCATCCGCTCGGGCTAGTCGAAGAGATGCGACAGTACGAGCGCCTTCACGTCAGTGGCATCGACGGCGGGGCGATCGATGGGTACGAGCGAAGGTTCACTCGAAATGAAGATGGGGCCGTCTTCGATCCGGTCGGTGGGGCGGCCGTGCGAGCCCTTGACGAGGCTTGCGTCGAGCGAGACGACATCGAGTAGCATGCGAAAGCCGAGTGCCTTCTGCGCCAGCTTCTTGCCGATCTTGAGGGCGGGCAAGACGAGCTTGGGATCGACGAACAGCTCGACGGGGTCGTAGCCCGGCTTTCGGTGGATGTCGACGGTCCGCGCGTAGTCGGGGGCCTTCGCGTCGTCGAGCCAGAAGTAGTAGGTAAACCAGCGATCGCTCTTGGCGATGGCCACGATCTCACCCGAACGCGGATGGTGGAGACCTGCCCGCCGCTTGCCTTCCTCGTCGAGGACGGTGGCCACGCCAGGCAGATCGGCGACGAGGCGCAACACTTCGGGCACCCTCGCGGGATTTTTCACGTAGACGTGCGCGATCTGGTGATCGGAGACCGCGAAGGCCTCCGAGCCGCCCGCGTCGAGCTTCTCTTCGCCGAGCTCGAGGCGCACCTTGAGCCATCCCGCTTCGCGGAGCGCACGATTGATGTGAATGGCGCCCGTCACTTCGGTGATCGCATACTCCGAGAGCACGACGACGCGCGTGCCGTCTTTCTCGACGTGCGCGATGAGCTCGCCGGCCACCTTGTCGACGGCCTTCACGTCGTCGGCAATGGCGGGGTGCTTCGGTCCGAGCCGCTGCAGGTTGTAGTCTAGGTGGGGGAGGTACACGAGCGAGAGCGTCGGCGTCTTCTCGTCGTACACGCGCTGCGCCGAGGCGGCGATCCACTCGCTCGAAAGGATGTCCGCGCGCGGGCCCCAGAAATGGAACAACGGAAAGGGCCCCAGCGCGGCAAAGAGCTCGTCGCGGAGAAGGGCGGGCTCGGTGTAGATGTCGGGGATCTTGCGACCGTCGGCGGGGTAGAGCGGACGCGGCGTTACCGCGAATTGGGCTGAGCTGTACATGTTGTACCACCAGAAAAGTTTGGCCGACGTAAACGAAGGGTCTCGCTTTTTTGCCGCGTCCCAGATCTTCTCGCCGGTAACCAAGGCGTTCGACTGACGCCACAGCCACACCTCGGCGAGGTCCCGGAAGTACCAACCGTTGGCGACGCAGCCGTGGGCGTCGGGCAAGAGACCGGTCGTGAACGTCGACTGCACCGAACATGTCACGGCGGGCGTGATCGTGCGAAGGGGCCGGTGCCAGCCATGGCGGGCGAGGCGCTGGAGGTTGGGCGCGTGGGCCAAAAGCTCGTTGGTGAGTCCCACCACGTTGAGAACGACCGTCCGATGCATGCGCGCGTCATACCATGTCCCAACGCTCGCTCTAACACCGAGCGGCGTACACCTGATCGGTGTTCTAGCGCCGAACCAGCGGGGCCATGCCGCCCCGCAGCACCGAATTGCCTTCGAATTGCTGACGCTGGTCGATGCTGGCAGGCGACGTCAAGTCTTCCGGTTGGAACCTGCCGCTCTGCGCGAAAAAGCGAAGCGGATTGTTCCAAACGACCGTTTCGACGTCGCTCTCGGTGATCCCCTCTTGCTGCATGAGGGCCGCCGTCTTCGGCACCTTCAGCGGATCGCTGACGCCCCAGTCGGCCGCGCTGTTGATGATCATGCGCGAGGTCCCGAATTTCTTGATGAGGGCCACCATGCGCACTTCGTCCATCTTGGTATTGGGATAGATGGAGTGACCCGCCCAGCAGCCCGTGTCGAGCACGAGCGGGAGCGTCTCTTCGTTGTTGTGATCGATGAGCGTGAGCCCTTCGGGGAACTTGAGCTCGCGGATCAAAGCGAGCGACCGCTCGGTGCCCTTCTTCTTGTCGCGGTGCGGCGTGTGGACGAGCACGGGCAGCCCGAACTCGCGCGCCAGCTCGACCTGACGTGAGAAATATTTGTCCTCGGCCGGCGTCATGTCGTCGTAGCCGACCTCGCCGACGGCCACGACGCCGTCTTTCGGCAGATAGCGCGGCAAGAGCTCGATGACGTCGTCGGCGATGCGCGCGTCGTTGGCTTCTTTGGGATTGAGCGCCAAGGTGCAGAGGTGATGGATGCCGAACTGGCTGGCGCGAAACCGCTCCCATCCAATGAGCGAGAGGAAATAGTCTTCGAAGGTGCCCACGTGGGTGCGCGGCTGGCCCAGCCAAAAGGCCGGCTCGACGAGGCCTAAGATGCCGGCCTTGGCCATCGCCTCGTAGTCGTCGGTCGAACGAGACGTCATGTGGATGTGCGGATCGAAGAGCTTCATGGGCTCAGGTGTACCCTGGCCCGCCGCTTCAGCCAATGAGGAGGAAGCGCCCGCTCAGAACGCAATCTTGAGCCCCGCCTGTACCCAACGCGGCGCGTTGGGGCGCGCGCCGAAAGGACGATGCGACACGATGTCGTGCTCGTTGGTCAGGTTGCGTACGTGCGCGTAAATCGAGACGGCCGCCGAGACCTGGTAGCGGCCGCTCATGTCGAAGACGAGCTGTTCGTCGGTGGCGAGCCCCTGGGAAACCGGGCCGCTGCCCGCTTGCTCCCGCATCGCGGCGACGTACGACGCGCCGAAGGTAGCTCCGAATTTCGGATGCTCGAGCCCGAGGGACGCGCTCGCTTGGTGGCGCGGCACGTAGGGGATCTCGTCGCCGGCGTGCACCGTTCCGAAGATCGGATCGTCGGACGAAAAGCTCGATTGAAACTCCGAGCGCGTGAAGGTGTACGAGATCGTCAGCGGGAGCCGCAGCGTGTCGGTGAGCGCAAACTCGCGATCGGCGAAGGCTTCGACGCCCGAGATGCGAGCCTTGCCCGCGTCGAACTGGCGGTCGACGTTGACCTCCGTGCATCCGCTCGATTGCGTACAAACGTCGGTCATGTTCGAGTAGTCGTTGCGAAACGCGATGACCTCGACGCGGGTTCGTCGATCGGAGAACCTGAGGCCGGCCTCGTAGTTCACCGACAGCTCGGGCTTGACCTTCATGCCGGCTTCGGGCGCGGCGGGGCTGAAGCCGCGGTGCGCGCCGAAGAGCGCTCCGAACGAAGGCACGAATGCGTAGAACGCTCCGACGCCCGGCAACACGACGGTGGCAAGCCGCGCCTGCTCCGTTCGGGTCGCTCGATTGACGTACGTCTGACGCATCGTTTCGACGCGCACGCCCGGCGTCACCGTCAATCCCTGCCAGCTCATCGCGTCGCTCGCGTGGAGCGCTAAGGCTGTGGTCTCGACCTCGTTGAAGAGGATGACCTCGGTAGGACCGCCGTCGGGAACGAGCTCGTTGCCCTGCACGAGGAAGCCATTTTGACTGTGACGCCGCTCGGCGCGATCGTTGTGAAGCCGCGCGCCGTATTCGACGCGATGAGCGAGGGGCCCCGTGGTGCCCGTCAGCCGCGCGCGCGTTTCGATACCCTGCGAGGTGAACTCGCGCTCATTGGGCCCGACGAGCAGCGTGAGCGGCGTCTCGTTCGGAAGCGTCGATTGCTCGCCGCGGAGCACGTCGACGAAGGTCGCGTTGCGCGGGTCGTCAGGGTTCTGCAAGACGTCGAAAATGCTCGCGCCGCGGAAGGCGTTGACCTTGCGCCAAGTGCGGGAGAAGTCGTTGCGGTAGGCGGTCGTCGTGATTGAAAATCGGGGCGTGGGTTCGAAGACGTGGGTCGCCACCACGGCGGTGCGGTGATTTTTCATGCGGTCGAGCTGGCTCACGCCATAGCGGCGCAGAGGCGCCGCGCGAAAGTCCGCGTCGGAGAGCCCGAGATAGGTCTCGTTGGAGACCTCGTCCGAGTAGGTGAGCTTCAAGCGCACTTCGTTCTTCGCGCTGGCGCGGGGATCGAAGACGTAGTTTCCCTTGAACGTCCATTCGTTGCGATAAAAGCCGGTGTCGGCGCCGTTCGGAAGCTCTTTGAAGCCGTCGTTTCGAAGGTGCACGCCCTCGATGAGGTAGCCGGTGTGCTCGTCGCTCGACCCGGCGAACGCATGGACCTTTCCGTACCCGTACTCGCCGGTCGAAAGGTCGATCATGCCACCGAAGGTCGCGGGGATGTCGCGCGTCACCAGATCGATCGCGCCGCCGATGGTCTGCGGTCCGTAGCTGATGGCGGCGGGCCCTTTGATGACCCGCACGGTGGAGACGCGCGCCATGAGCGGAAAGTAATAGGCGGCGGGGGCCGAGTAGGGAGCGGGTGCGGCGAGCACGCCGTCCTCCATCAACGTGACCTTCTTGCTCCGGTCGGGGTTCACGCCGCGGAGGCCGATGTTGGGGCGAAGACCAAAACCGTCTTCTCCGCGCGCGTAGACGCCCGGCACCCGGGACAGCACGGCCATCGGATCGTCGAAGCCGAACCGCGCGAGCTTCTTCTCGCCGATGATGTGCGCTGAGCCGGCCGTGCGGGCGAGCGAGGTGCCCACCACCGTCACCTCCGTGGGGGGAGGCGGGGCGGCGGAGTCG
>DATEMX010000067.1:0-5341 GCA_035275365.1 Polyangiaceae bacterium
CGATGAGGCTCGAGCTCGCGCGGGCGAGGAGCTTGCCTGCGCCATCGTGGAGCGCACCTTCGCAGTAGACGACGCGCTTGCCTTCCCGAATGACGGTGCCGGTGCCGGTGACCGTCTCGCCGAGCCGGGCACGCCCGAGGAACGCCACGTGGAGGTCGAGCGTGATGTGAAATTCGGGAAGATCGAGCGTCGCGACGGCCATGCCCATGATTTCGTCGAGCATCGCCGATTGGATGCCGCCGTGCAGAATGCCGGCAGCGTTGATAGCTTCTTCGCGCACGACCCATCGCATCGTCACGCTGCCGCGATCGACGGCCACGATTTTGCCGTTGAGCCAGCGCGTGAAAGGAGGAGCCCTCTCGGGCAACTCCTGATCGATGAAGCCGCGGAACGTGTCGACGCGCGACATCATAGATCTCGTGAGGGCGAACGCATCTCGCCAGAATCGAGCGAAAGGCCCACCCAAGCAAGGGCGAACTTGGTGTGGTCCGCTTCTGCGCGTAGGCTTGCCCCACGAGGGAGATGAAACCCGGCGATCATCCCGATTTCTATCGGATTGCTCCTCCGCCCGGCACCTCGCGCGAGAGCACCATTCGCCTCGACGCCGAGGGGTCGTTTTGGCACGACGGCGAGCGTGTCGATCACGAAGCGCTGGCCAAGGCGATGCACGGGTGGATCACGCGGCACCCCGACGACGGCCGCTACATTCTGAGCAACGGCTACGATTGGACGTACTTTCGCGTCGACGACGTTCCTTATATCGTGCGCGCGATCGCGCTGCTCCCCGAAGCGGTCGTGCTGAAGTTGTCGGACGAAACCGAAGAGCGTCTCTCACCCGAGACGCTCTGCGTGGGTCCCGCCGACGCGCTCTACGCCCGCGTGAAGAACGGGCAATTCGAAGCGCGTTTCTCGCGGCACGCGCAGGCGTCGCTCGGGCCGATCGTCGAAGAAGGCGAGCACGGCAAGGCCGCCCTTCGTGTAGGCGGAGAGCGATTCGAAGTGCCAGAGCGTCGCTGACGAACCGGTCGCCGTGGAGCGCGCCTCGCCCGGGTGACGGCCTATGGCTTTTTGGGGCGGCGGCGCGCCGCCGGTTGCGTCGAACCTGCGTCGATCGCCGCCGCGGCGTCCTGCAGGGCGGCCTGGGCGGCCCAGAACGCGCGATCGGCGGCTTCGCGACGGCGATCGTTCTCCGCCTCGACCGACGCTACGGCGCTCGCCGCGGCTTGCTCGATGGCGCGGTTGGCCTCGTCGGTCCGCCGCCAGACGAAGAGGCCGAGCGCGCCAATCGTGAGCGAAGCGCCGAGGACGACGCCCGCGAGCATGCGGGTGCAGCTCGGCGGCGGTAGCGAAACGGCCACCGACCCGAGGGGGGGGGCGGTGTGGAAGATGTCATCGAAGCCCGATCGCTCTTAGCCTACTTCGAGGAGAGCCACGCGAGGAACAGGACGGCGACCAAAAGCGCGAGCAGGGGACCTGCGATCCACCCGGCGACCGTCCACCAGCCTCGGCGGAGCGAACGGCCGCCCCGTCCATCGCAAGCCAGGCAAATGGCGTAGATTCGCGCGCCCCCTTCGGTCAAAACCGAGCAGTCGCCGCAGACGGGCCGATCGCACCTGGCGCACGGCCCGGCGGCCGCCCGGCCGCAATGAACGCACCGAGCTTCCCCTTCATCGCCATCATGGAGTTGGAGTTCGCCTGTCACCCGATCGAGCCTAACAGTAGCCGGAGGTGCTTCCGCTCGACTGCGCCCCGAACCCCTTACCCTCCCCGAGGCCGAACCTGGGGTTGCGCGAACGGCAAGCCGCGTGTAAATAGGCCGCAGAGCTTGGGTGGACCACGTGCGGGCCCCCTATAAGGGTCCGCTTTTTTTTCGTCTCGCGGGTCCCGGGCGCTGAATTTTTCGGCCCGTCGCGAGGCGGGGATCGGGAAATGGTGCAGCTTTTCGCGCAAAAATTGAAAGGAATCAACCGCGCTCCTCTGGAAGCGGCGGTAACGCCCGTCTTGTCGGCGCACGGGGTCGGCACGGCTGAGATTTCCTATCAGATGGAGCCGAGCGGCTGGGTCTTGCGCGTCGTCGTGGAGTCCCTCGAAGACGCCCCCGTCGCCGCCGAACCCATACACCTTGGTCTGCTTACTGAAATATCGAGAGATTTGTCGTCGGCGCTCGACGTTGCCGACGTCATCCCCCATCGGTACAGCCTCGAGGTCAGCTCGCCCGGGCTCGAGCGGCCGCTGCGGAGCGCGCGCGACTACCATCGCTCGCTCGGCCAGGTGGCCAAGGTCTACCTCACCCGCCCAGCCCCCGACGGGCAACGGGTGCTGCGCGGCAGAATCCTCGAAGCGGAGGGAGAGAGCGTTCGACTGGAAGTGGATGGCAAATTCGTGACCGCAGAGCTCGGCGAAGTCGAGCGCGCTCATTTGATCTTCGAGCTTCCGGCGAACCCCAAGGGGGGGCGCCCGAAAGCCGGTAAACACCAGAGAGACTGAGAGGCAGAACCGTCATGGCAACCCAGGCCGCCGCGTCCAACACTGAAACGAACCTCGGATTCATTCTCGAGCAGGTCGCCAAAGAGAAGGGCATCGACAAAAAAATCCTCGTCGACACCATCGAGGCAGCGATCTTGAAAGCTGCGCAGAGCGCATTCGGCCCCACGCGCGAGCTCGAAGCTCGCTTCAGCGAAGACACGGGCCAGGTCGACCTCTTCCAATACATGACGGTCGTCGAGAAGGTGGGCGAGCCCGAGCGCGAGATTTCGTTCGAAGACGCCAAGCGTCGCGGCCTCGAGGCCGAACTCGGCGAAGAGCTCGGGTTCCAAGTGTTCTGGCGCCCCGAAGACACCGACAAGGCACGCGCCCAGGACAAAGAATTCGGCGATCTGCTCAAGCTGAAGCAAGCGCGCAGCGCCTTCGGCCGCATCGCCGCCCAGACGGCCAAGCAGGTCCTCTTGCAGCGCGTGCGCGACGCCGAGCGCGACCTCATCTTCAACGAGTACAAAGACCGCAAGGGTCAGCTCATCCGCGGCATCGTTCGCCGCTTCGAGAAGGGCAACAACATCATCGTCGATCTCGGCAAGACCGAAGGCGTGTTGCCCTTCCGCGAGCAGACCCCGCGCGAGACCTACCGCCCGGGCGACCGCATCGTCGCCTACGTGCGCGACATCGACCGCGAAGCCCGCGGGCCCCAGATCATCCTCTCTCGATCGGATCCCAAGCTCGTCGACAAGCTCTTCGAGTCCGAAGTCCCCGAGATCTACGAGGGCATCGTGAAGATCGTCGCCGTCGCGCGCGAACCGGGGGCCCGCTCCAAGATCGCCGTCACCTCACGCGATGCCGACGTCGATCCGGTCGGCGCGTGCGTCGGCATGAAGGGCTCGCGCGTCCAAGCGGTCGTGCAGGAGCTCCGCGGCGAGAAGATCGACATCGTGCCGTTCGATCGCGACCCCGCGCGCTACGTCATCGCCGCCATTCAGCCGGCCGAGGTGCACAAGGTCATCGTCGACGAAGGCGACGGTCGCATGGAACTCGTCGTCCCCGACGAGAAGCTCTCGCTCGCTATCGGTCGCAAGGGGCAGAACGTGCGCCTCGCCGCGCAGCTCTCTGGGTGGAAGCTCGACATCATCAGCGAGTCGAAATTCAAGCAGATGGAAGAAGAGTCCATCACGGCGCTCTCGCTCATCGCCGAGGTCGACGACAACATCGCCAAGGCCATGTATCGGCTCGGCTTCCGCGCCCTCGAAGAGGTCGCCGAGGCGGGCACCGACGAGCTTGCCGCGATCCCGGGCGTCGGCAACGCCGAGGCCGCCGCCAAGCTGAAGGAGAGCGCGGAGGCAACGATGGAGCGGCTCCGTCAAGACCGCATCCAGGCTGCGAGCCAAAAGACCGAGCCCTTGAGTGACCACGAGCGGCTCTTGTTCGTGCGTGGCGTCGGCGAACGAACGATTCAACTGCTCGAAGAGGCCGGCTACCGCAGCGTCGACGACGTGCTCCGTGAAGACGAAGACAAGCTCGCCATCAAGACCGGGCTCGGCATCAAGAAGGCGCGCGTCATCAAACAGGGTGCGCAGTATTTCGTCGACAACGAGCACAAGCTCTTCGAGTCCGCGCGCGCCGAGGCCGTCAAGAAGGCCAAGGCCCCGGAAGTCGACACAGCCGGAGAGGAGCCGGCCACGTGACGATCGCCATGAGCGAAGAGCGCGAAAAGCCTCGAGCACCGAAGCCCGATCGCAGCCAGCGCACGTGCGTGGGGTGCGGTCACGCGGATGGCTCCGATGCGCTCGTGCGTCTCGTCGTCTCCCCCGAGGGCGAGGTGGCCGTCGATTTGGCGGGCGGCAAGTTCGGGCGAGGCGCTCACGTGCACGCGTCGCCTCGGTGTTTGGCGTCGGCCCAAAAGGGGCTCAGCAAGAGCTTCCGTCGGGCCATCTCGATCACGGCCATGGAGCTCGCCCAGGCGATCGCGGCAGCCGCCGATCGCCGCATCACCGGGTTGCTCTCGTCGGCGGCGCGCCAGGATGTTCTCGAAGTGGGCGCCGAGAAGGCGGGCTTCGCATACGAAAGCGGTAAGGCTGTCTTGTTGGTCGTAGCGCGCGATGCTGCCGCCGCGGCGTCAGTGGGTAAGATCATGCACGCCGTCGCCGAAGGCGGCGCCGTTGCGTGGGGAACGAAAGCGGAGCTCGGATCGCTCGTGGGAAAAATGGATGTCGCAGTGCTTGGGATCGCATCGAGGCCGCTTGCAGCTTCCGTGCGGTCGGCCGCAATGGTGGTAAGCGCCGTCGGGAGGATCGATGAGTAAGGTCCGGATTTACGAGGTTGCGAAAGAGCTGGGCATGGAGCAGAAGGCGCTCGTCACGCTGTTCCAGTCGATGGGCATCGGTGACGTTCGCAACCACATGAGCTCGGTCGACCGCGAGCTGGTCGAGCGTGTGCGCCGCCAGATCGAGAAACAGAAGAGTCCGTCGATCGTCGAAGAACGGATTCGTCCTGGTGTGATGAAGCGCCGCGCGGTCGGCCAGAAGGCCGACGCCCCGGGGCCCGAGATGCCCGTCGCGCGTCCGTCCGTAAGGTCGGCGCCGTCGTCGCCCTCGGTGCCCGAAGCGCGCACGAGCTCCGAAGCCGCGGCGCCCCCGCCCGAAGCGTTCGTTCCCGAGCCGGCGCCGGTCGTTCCGGCCGCACGGGTCTCGTCGCCCTCCGTGTCCGAAGCGCGCGCGAGCAAACGTCGCGTGCCAGAGGTGCCGGCATCGCGTCCCACGCCGCCGCCGGTCGCCTATCCTACCGATGATGTCGTCGCTCCGGCGACCTTCTCCGCGGTCGAACCCTCCGCGCCCGCCCCTTCTGCGCCCGCTCC
>DATEMX010000068.1:0-7794 GCA_035275365.1 Polyangiaceae bacterium
GCTCCAAGGCCGCCATGTCAGGGCCCTCGCCGTCCGAAGGCACGGGCAAAAGGCGCGCGCCCGCAAGCGCCAGCGTGCTCATGGCGCCCGGATACGTGGCCGCATCGACGAGGAACGTGTCGCCCGGACCAACGAGCGCGCGGGCGATGACGTCGAGCGCCTGCTGACTGCCGGTCGTGATGAGAATATCGTCCGCGTGAGCGGGCACACCTTGGCGCGCCAGATCGGCGACCACCAAATCACGGAGCGCGGCGAGGCCCTCGACCGGCGCGTAGCCGAGCGCGCGCGAACCGAGCGACGCGAGCACGTGATCGACGCACCTCCGCACGAGCTTGTCGGGGATCATGTCGGCCGACGGCTGCATGCGACTCAGGTTGACGACGTCGCGCCCCGGCGCGCGCGCGAACCGCTGAGCGCGCTGCAGCGGTTCGAGCCTGGCGGCCCCCGACACGAGCGACGACCACGGCAGCCCGCCTTCGCGAAGGGCGGGCAGCGGCGTCACCGTGGCCGGTCCCACCGCTACGAACGTGCCGCGCCCCACCGTCGACGCCACGAACCCCGCCGCCTCGAGATCGGCGTAAGCCCGAACGACGGTGTTGCGGTTGGTGCAAAGCTCCTTGGCCAGCGCGCGCGAAGGCGGCAGTTTGTACCCCGGCGGAAACGCCCGGCTCAGGATGCGCTGCACGATCTGGTCGAAGAGCTGCTTGTAGAGCGGCTCTTTGCTGTCTTCGGCGAAGGCGATGCCCGTGCTTCGGTTCATTGGCGGCAACCTCGATTGGACTACTAGTACCGCGCCACGACTGGTCCAAACAGACCCAACAACGGCAAATAATGCAGTCCAATTGGTACCAATATGCACACTAATAATGGTCCAATTGACCTCCGAACGGCACGTCGGGTGCCGGAGAGCCGAGCCCCGTCGTCGCTACCGCGCCGGCACGGCAGCCGGCCGCTCCCGAAACCGCTGCGCAACCTCGCCGACCTGTGGGCCCCTGACGGATCCGTTAACCGTGGAAATGGCGGCCTGGCGCGGGTAGTGCTCGCTTCGCGCGGAGAGACGCACTACTCACGGGCGGCAGGATGCAGCAAGCCCCCGCCGAAAAATCCGCCGCCGTGCCACCAACGCCCGAACATAGGCCAACGTCGACACGGGCGGCGCCGCCGATGCCCCACGGTGCGATGTCGGGTCTCGTGCTCGGCGCGCTGGGCGTCGTGTTCGGCGACATCGGGACGAGCCCGCTCTACGCGGTGAAGGAGTGCATCGACGGCAAGCACGGCGTGCCTCCCACGCACGACAACGTGCTCGGCGTGCTTTCGCTCATCGTTTGGTCGCTCATCATGGTCGTCGCGGTGAAATACCTCACCTTCATCATGAAGGCCGACAACGCCGGCGAGGGTGGAATCCTCGCCCTCTTGGCGCTCGTTCCTGCCAACAAGGGGCGAAATGCGCAGCGCATCACGTGGAGCGCGGCGCTCGTCATTTTCGGGGCCGCGCTGCTCTACGGCGACGGCGTGATCACGCCGGCCATCTCCGTGCTTTCCGCGGTCGAAGGGCTCGAGATCGCCACGACCGCGCTCCGGCCCGGCATCATCCCGCTCACGTGCGTCATTTTGGTGGGGCTCTTCATGGTGCAGAAGAAGGGCACGGCTGGAATCGGACGTGTCTTCGGGCCCATCATGGCAGTTTGGTTCTTCACGCTCGCCGCGCTGGGCGTTCGCCAGATCGTTCGTCATCCGTCGGTGCTCGCGGCCATGAGCCCCGTGCACGCAGTGACGTTTTTCGTCGAACACGGCTGGCATGGGTTCGGCGTGCTCGGCGCAGTCGTGCTCGTCATCACCGGCGGCGAAGCGCTCTACGCCGACATGGGGCATTTCGGCCGCGCCCCCATCCGCACCGCTTGGTACCTGTTCGTGATGCCGGCGCTCTTGCTCAACTACTTCGGGCAAGGCGCGTTGGTGCTGGAAGATCCCAAGGCAGCGACGAACCCCTTCTACGCCCTCGTGCCGAGCCCGCTCATCTACCCCATGGTGGCCCTCTCCACGATGGCCACGATCATCGCCTCGCAGGCCCTCATTTCGGGCGCATATTCGCTCACGCGGCAGGCCATTCAGCTCGGCTTCTTTCCGCGCGTTACCATCGTTCACACGTCGACGGAAGCGGAAGGCCAGATCTATATCCCCGAGATCAACGCCGCGCTCGCCGTCGCGTGCATCTGGCTCGTGCTCTCGTTCAAGGAATCGAGTGCCCTGGCGTCGGCGTACGGCATCGCCGTCACCGGCACGATGTCGATCACGTCGATCATCTATTACGTCGTTCTCACGGAAACGTGGAAATGGCCCAAATGGAAGGCGGCACCGCTCGTCGGGCTCTTCCTCGTGTTCGACTTCGCGTTCTTCGGCGCCAACGCGCTCAAGTTCTTCAGCGGTGGCTGGTTTCCGATGGGCCTCGCCCTCGCCATCTTCCTCATGATGACGACATGGAAGAAGGGCCGCGCGATGCTCGCTCGCAACATCGCCGAGCGCCTCTTGCCCATCGACATGTTCATCGCCGATCTCGAGCAGGTGCGCCCGACGCGCGTGCCCGGCACGGCGGTCTTCATGTCGTCGAACCCCACCGGTGTTCCCATCGTGCTGCTCCACCATTGGAAGCACAACCAGGTCTTGCACCAAACGGTCGTGCTCCTGTCGGTCATCTCCGAAAACGTTCCCGAGGTAGCCGTCAAGGACCGCCTCCAGGTCCGCGCGCTCGGCCAAGGCTTTCATCACCTCGCTGCCCACTACGGGTTCATGCAAACACCCAACGTTCCGGAGATCATGGAGCAGGCGAAAAACGAGCACGACGTCACCTACGCGCCGGGGCAGACGAGCTACTACCTGGGTCGTGAGACCCTGCTCGCTACCAAAAAACGCGGCATGCAGACATGGCGCAAGATGCTGTTCTCGTTCATCTCGCGCAACTCTCGATCGGCGACCCAATATTTCGGGATCCCGCCCGACCGCGTGGTCGAGCTCGGCATGCAGATCGACCTCTGAGCCGGGACGTCACGCGCTCGAAACCGTCCAGAAATCCGACTGACCCTAGCAATCGTGGTGTCTCGGTCATCGAAAACGGGAAAAGCGTGACCAAAGTCCAGGCGTTGATCCGGCAGGACCTTCTGAGCTCCGTTGTAGAGCGGCTCCTCCTGATCGGCGTCCACGGGCTCACCACCTACGAAGCGCGCGGGTTCGGCCGAAGCGGCGGCAAAGACGCCATTTTCCGCGGTACGGCGTACCGCGTCGACTTCATCCCCAAGGCGATGGTCGAGTGGTGGGGGGCGGACGACGAGGCCGACGCCGTCGTGCGCGCCATTCAGCGCACCGCCGCCACCGGGCGCATCGGCGACGGCAAAATCTTCGTGAGCGCCGTCGAAGACGCCGTGCGAATTCGCACGGGCGAGCGCGGAGAAGCTGCACTCTGAAGGAAACCCGAGTAGTCACGAAGCGAGGAAAGCGATGCGAAAAGTCGAAGCGATTATCAAGCCGTTCAAGCTCGACGACGTCAAGGGCGCCCTCTCGGAGATCGGCATTCAAGGAATGACGATCACCGAGGTCAAGGGGTTCGGCCGAACGGGGGGCAAGGCCGAGGTCTATCGGGGTTCAGCCTACAAGGTCGACTTCGTCCCCAAGATCAAAGTGGAGATTGTCGTGCCCGACGGGATCGTGCACCAAGTGCTTGACGCCATTCAGAAGAGCGCCAAGACCGACCGCATCGGCGACGGCAAGATCTTCGTGAGCGCCGTCGAGGACGCCATCCGCATTCGCACCGGCGAGCACGGCGAAGACGCGATCTGATCCGGCCAGCGACGACCTATGCGGCTCCACCGGAGCGGAGACCATCACCTTCGACGATGGGCAGCGTGAAACCCATCGTCGTTCCGCCTTCGTTCTTGGCCCAAATGCGTCCGCCGTGCGCCTCGACGATGGCCTTGGCGATGTAGAGACCGAGTCCCGCTCCGGAAGCGCCTCCCGTGCGCCAACGATCGAAGACCCGCGGCAAGAGCTCGGCCGGAATCCCGGGCCCGGTGTCGTGCACCTCGAACACGACCTCGTGCGACGCCTTTTCCGCGGCGATCTGAATCGTGCCGTCGCGCGGCACGAATTTGAGCGCGTTTCCGACGAGGTTTTCCAACGTTTGCAGGATGCGATCGGCGTCGCAAACGAGCGATCCGGCGGCCCTGATCGAGGCCTCGAGGCGAATCGCCTTTTGCTCGGCGAGCGGCTGGAACAACTTGAGGGTACCTTCGACGAGATCCGAGACCCTGACGGTCTCGGGGTGAATACGGAGTTCGCCGCCTTCGATCGCCGCAGCGTCGAGGAGGTTTCTCGCGAGGACCTCCATGCGTCGCGCGGCGCGTTCGATGCGATCGACCGAGCGGATGGTGGCCTCCGCCCCCGGCCCCGATTTCGTGAGCTGATGAAGCTGAAAACAAGTGAGCACGATGGCGTTGATAGGGCTCCGGAGATCGTGCGAAACGATCGCCAGCATTTCTTCCCGATCTTTCCCCGCAAGGGCGAGCTTCGCGCGCGCCGACTCCGCCACGAGCCACGCCGAATGAACCCTCTCCATGGCCGAGGTCGTGCGGGCAACGAGCCAAGCGAGGATCATTCCGATGACGCCGAAAATGGCCAGATCGAGCACGTCGGCGGGCCTGTCGATCCCGATGCCGAACGGCGGCAAGAACCAATACGAGATGGCCGCCGAGGAGAGAACGACCGAAAGCGCGCCGGGGCCGAACCCGCCGAGGCGAGCGGACGCGAGTATCGCGGGATAGAAGAGCAGCTGGGGTGAGGGCGGGATGAACGGCTGGATGAGCCGTTGCAATGCGAGCGCGCCGCCTGTGACGGCGATCGCCACCAGGTAGCGCCCGCCTACCGTTCTCCACCGAGGGATCACCGCTCGGACACCATGCACGTATGAGACCGCGATGGGCAAGCACGGGGATGAAAGGTGTAGGGCAGCGATTGGCCGATGATCACCGAAATTTCCTTGGACCCGATCGCAAGAGCCTTACAGTTGCCGCTCCCGAAAGGAGCTCTCCCATGGGCCTGGTGATCGCTACTGGTTCTGGTTGGTCGAGATCGATGACGCTCGTGTTGGTTTCGTCGGTCGTGGGGTGCGCCGCTCACACCCGACCCGCGTCGTCGCCGGTCAAACAGTGCGAAAGGCCGGAGGGCGCCATCCACCCCACCATTCAGATCCTCGACTCGAAGGCGCCGGGCCTCGTCGAATCGACGCGCTCGCCAGCGCCGACGCCACCCGCTGAGCCGCGCGCGGCCGTCGACGATGCCATGATCGCGGCGGTGACGGGCGCGACTCCCGACGTCCAAGGGCGCGTCGTGCGTGTCGCGTTTCCCCGATCCGACGTGCCCGTCAGCGTGGCCGGGTGGACAGCAATGCCCCCCTTCATGGGTCTCACGTCGTGGGCCTCGTTCGCGCCTGCCGAGACCGACACCTCGAAAGGGCCGGCGGTGGGCACGCAGACGCGCGCCATGGTCATGGGCGATTGGGTCCTCTTCGAGGACGAGATCGCTTCGGCCTTGAAGAGCGCGCTCGAGAATGGGCTCGAGGTCACCGCGCTCCACAATCATTTCCTTTTCGATCAGCCGCGCGTCTTCTTCATGCACATCGGAGGCGAAGGGCCCGCCGATCAATTGGCCAAGGGGGTCCGAGCCATCGTCGAAGCCACCAAGGCGGTCCGCAAGAAGTCGCCAGAGCCACGGAGCCCTGCGGCTCGGCCCGTGGCAACCCCTGGCCAGATCGACGCTGCGAAGCTCGACGCCATCTTCGGTGTGAAAGGTGTCGCGAAAGACGGCCTCTACAAGGTGGTGATGGGGCGTTCGGTGACGGGCGCTTGCGGTTGCTCGATGAGCGCCCCGATGGGCGTCCATTCATGGGCGGCCTTCGGCGGCGTCGACCGTGACGCGGTCGTCGATGGCGACTTTGCCGTCTCGGAGACCGAACTCAAGCCCGTGCTGAGGGTCCTCGAGGGGGCAGGCCTCAACGTGGTGGCGATTCACCACCACATGGTCGGCGAGCGCCCGCGGCTCTTGTTCGTTCACTACTGGGGGCGCGGCGAGGCCGAAACCTTGGCCAAAACGCTCCGCGGCGCAGCCGACCTCACCGATTGGGAGGCGCACCGAGCCCAGATGTGAGAAGGCGGCGCCTCCTTCGCGGAAGTTGACAGCCCCCTCTTCGAGGGCGAAGATGCCGGCCGAGTCCATGCCCGAAAATGGCGCAAAGACGCTACCTTATCCTCGGTGATGGCGCCGCCGGCACGAGCGCGGCACAGCACGTGCGAAGGTCCGATCCCGAGGGGCTCATCGCCATTTACTCGGACGACCCTCATCCGGCGTACTTCCGTGCGGCGCTGACCAACTACCTGCTCGGCGAGTTGACCGAGCAACAGCTTTGGGCCGTGCCGCCCAGCTTTTACCACGAGCATCGCATCCACCGCGTGCTCGCGCGGGTGGCCGCCGTCGATCCGGCCCGCGGGCAGGTCTGGCTCGCCAGCGGCGGCGCGCCGGTTGCTTACGACGCGCTCCTCGTCGCCACCGGATCGCGCGCGCGGCCGCCGCCCTTTCACGGCGGCGATCTGCGCGGCGTCATGACCATGCGCACGCTGCAAGACGCGCGCGACATGATGGATATGGTTCGCGTCGGTGGACTGTCGCGCGCCGTCATCGTAGGAGGCGGACCCTTGGGGCTCGAATGGGTGCAGGCGCTCAAGCTGCGCGGGCTCGAGGTCACGTTGCTCATGCGCGAGACGAAGTTTCTCGCCAGCGTCCTCGACGACGTCGCGTCGGATCTCTTGCTCGCGCGCTTGCGCCAGTCGGGCGTCGAGGTGGGGCTCGGCGAAGAAGTCCACGCCGCGATGCCCGGCGGCGACGGCCGCGTGGGTGCCGTCATCACCAAGTCCGGGCACACCCTCCCCTGCCAGGTCGTCGGCATGGCCATCGGTGTCATCCCCAACTCGGATTGTCTGCAAGGCAGCGGCGTCGCGCTGGGAAAGAACGGCGCCGTCGTGGTCGACGATTGCTTGCGCGCGTCGATGCCCGGCGTCTTTGCGGCCGGCGACGTCGCCGAGCATCGAGGTCGCTCACTTCAACTTTGGGAGCCGGCCCGCGCCGAGGGGCGGATCGCCGGGTTCAACATGACGGGTCAGAGCCTCGCCTACCAACCTGGTTCTCATTACTTCGCCACGCGCCTCTACGATCTCGACTTTGCCAGCGTGGGCAGCCTGGGCAGCGATCCGCTCGCCCGGCCGTTCGTCGATTTTCCCCGGCGCACGGGCCGCATCTCGTACCGCAAGGTGCTGATCAAGAACGGGCGACTCGTAGGCGCGGTGATGCTCGGCGAACGCGAGGAGCGCGTGCGGCAGCGCGGACGCGCCTTCAAAAAGCTCATCGACGAAGGCATCGAGGTCGAAGCCATCCAAGACAAGCTCCTCGATCCGTCGTTCGATCTCGGCGGATGGCTCCGCACCAAGGCGCTTCTGCAAAAGCCGCGAGCGATGGCGACGGGGGCCCGCGCCGTGGCCTCGCCCGCCGAAATCAGGAAAACCCAAGCGTTTCGCATGTCGGCCGTGCCACAGGCGACAAAGGGCGCGCCCCCGCCGGCCGCGGCGGCGCCCGCCTCGCTCGGGTACCTCGAGAGCCGCGGGAAAAGGTCCGCTCTCGCAAGCGACGTCGTCAATTTGGGGCGCGATCCGAACGGACACGTACACGTCGACGACGCCGGCGCGTCATTTCTGCATG
>DATEMX010000069.1:0-2406 GCA_035275365.1 Polyangiaceae bacterium
AGGAACAGCCAGTTGAGCGCTGGGTGCAAAGAGAGGCGGGTAGCGTCGATGGTGGAGTTGGGGTCTGCCGGCGCGAGGCCCGCCGCTTTTGCGTAACTCGAACGCGCATTTTCCAGCTTCGCGAGCATGGAATTTCGCCCCTCGACGGTCGCTTTCCGCGCATGAATCGCGGCCCACCGCTTGTAGGCGCTGCCCAAGCGAGATAACCGCGCCGATTCTCCGCCCGAAACGACGTTGGGGGTTTCGACTGGGGCCTCGGCGACGTCGCCCGCGCGCGAGCCGGTCGAGGGCGCCAAGGCGCCCGTGGCCTCGCCCAGCGCGTCGAGCCGCGTGATGGCGAGCTTGATCATTTCGTCCCCGGCGACGGCGTCTTTCGACATTTCGCCGATGTCGGCTTCGATCGAAGCCAAGTCGAGCAGCGCGCGCACCGGCGCCGCGGCGTTGGCGGGGACCGGCGCCGCGAGCGCGCGTTGGTAGTAGCTCTGGGCGCGCTCGTAGTAGAGCGGTCCCAGCTCGGCGTAGAGGTCACCCATTGCGGTGCACACGTCGCCGCGCGAACCGTCGCCGAACGAGCCCGCGTTCGCCTGCGAATCGAAGGCGCCCAACGTCCGCTCGGCGCGCGCGGCGATATCCTCGAGCTCGCTTCTCTCTCTCGGCTCTTTTCGCCTGGCGATGGACAGGCGAAGCTGGGTCAGCGCGTCGATGAGCTCCTCGACCGCGGTCGGTGGCTTCTTCGGCAAAGGCCCGTTTCCCGATCCAATCGCGCCAAATCCGGTGCTCGGCTCCTTGCGCTTCAAGTTGAAAACCCAGAGCGGATCGCCGTAGGCCTGGTATGCGCCCCACGTGATGGTGCCCGGGAACCGCTGGTAGATCTCGCGCCGCGCGTCGTAGACCGCGCTCCCGAACGGCCGATTGTCTTCCAGCAAACCCGAGTAGAACTTTTGCGCGAATGCGCTGGCCGCTTGGTCGTTGACCGCCCAGCCCGCGGCGATGACCGCGCGCACGCCGATCCGAATGAGCTCGCGCGATACGCTGTGCGCCAGCCGGTTCAGCGACGTCGCCGTACTTCCAACCTGTCCGAGGTGACAACAGTTGAGAAACACGAGCTCGGGAACGACCTCCATCGCTTCGATCTCGGCCGCCGTGATGAGCAGGCCGTCCGAGAGAACGACCCCGCTGCGGGCTTTGCCGTCGCTCGCCCGAACGTCGAACATCCCGTGCGCAGCGATGTGCAAGATGCGGTGCTCCGCCTTGTAGAGCCCTGCTAGAACGTCCACCGCCGTCTGGGTCGATCCGATCGCGCGTGAAACGTCGAAGCCTGCGGCGGTCAGACTCTGCGCCACTGCGTTGGCCTCCTGCTCAGCGCCGGCCAGGTCGGTGATCCCCCCGTCGGCGCGCGCCGACTTGAAGCTCGGAAACGCCGCTGCAAACCCCGCAGTCGAAGGGTTGCCCACCACGTACGCGCGTTGACCGACGGCCTGCCGCACGCGTGTTCGGGGCCGAACGGTCGCCAGTTGCCGCACGAGCGCCGTTTTGACGGCGAGCGGCTGGTCGTCAGCCAACATGAGCTCCCAGGGAATATCGGCGGTGTACCGATCCAGCACGAGCATGATCTGGTCGAGCTGCCGTGACGAATCCTTGAAATCAGTGGGAATCAGCAGCTGAAAGAGCGTCCGGCTGAAGTCTTCGTTGTACCGATCGCTTCCGATCTGACGCTGAACGAGCTTCTCGATCAGGCCCGGCTGCCGCTGCTGTGTTTCGCTCTCCGCGCGAGCCCGGGCGCCCAGGTAGAGAAAGCGCAGCTTGTCGGCCGGCGCGAGCCGACGCCTCAGCCACGCGGGAAGGTTCTTGGGAGGCGGCTTGTCGAGAGACGCTCCGTCAGACTTGCCCCCGGCCGCGTCTCGTTCGTCGCAATCGCACGGCTCGTCGAAGCATTCCGGGGGCCACTCCTGTTCGAGGCATTCGGGCGGGCAGTCGGCGTCACTGCGATCGGCGTCGGTGATGATGAGCCGGGGCCAGTACCCGCCCCCGGCATTGTCGTCGAGGCGCTGACGCACGCCCGGGCCCTCGAGCAGACGCGGCTCGATGGCGACGCGGCAACCGGTTCGGGGATCGCTTTCGAGCTCCCGCACCAGCTTGCGCAGCGCGTGGGTCGCCGAAATGGCCGTATCGAGATAGATCTCCACGATCTCGAGAGAGGCAATCCTGAGGTCTCTGCGCATCGTCTCGCTGAATTTCTTGTTCGCGGCAATCACTCCGCGCACGAGGGCGCCGACCGAATCGGGGATGGTCAGGTTGGACGAGGAGTTGTAGCCGATGAGCACGCTGCACAAGCTGACTCCGCCGTCTCCGTTCTTGCTCGTCAGCGCGCTCGTGTCCGACACGTGGAGAAGGTAGCGAAGCGCG
>DATEMX010000070.1:0-2894 GCA_035275365.1 Polyangiaceae bacterium
CGGCGCCGAGATCGTCGATGGCGATTTGAAAGCCCATCTCACGGAGCCGCGAAACGCGCGACGAGATGTCCTTGATTTCGTCGAGCGAGGCCCGTTCGGTGACCTCGAGCACGACGCGGCTGGCGATTTTCGAGAGCGCGGACTCGGGAGCGCTGAGCGTCGCGTCGAGGAGATCGCGCGTGTGCAAGTTCACGAAGAGCTTTCCGGTCTTCTCGTCGAGGGCGACGGGGCCCGCGGCGCTGTCTCGGATCCTGCGGCCGAGGATGGGGAGACGGTCGAGCCGCTCGGCTGCGTCGAGGATGGCGCCGGGGTGCGGCAGCGACGGCTCGCCGCTGCGAAGCAGCGCTTCGTGGCCGAAGAGGGTGCGATCCTTGGCGTGGATGATCGGCTGGTAGGCCATCCACAGCGAGTCGAGGCACTTGTCGAAGCTCGCTTCGAGGCCCGCGCGGTCGCCGGCGAGCGCCTGCGAAGCGCCGAGCAACGCCATCGCTTCACGCTTCATCAGCGCCATGCGGTGCAGCTGAACGGCTTTTTCGAGGACGTGCTCGAATTGCTTGGGGTCGACCGGCTTGGTCAAATACTGATAGGCCCCGTACTCGAGCGCCTCGACGGCGGTCTCCACCGCCGGCGCTCCGGTCACCATGATCACGGGCACGTCGAGATCGCGTTCACGCGCCGCACGCAGGAGCTGGATGCCGTCCATGCCCGGCATGGCGATGTCGCTCACGATCGCGTCGAAGTCTTGCTGGCTCAGGATCTCGGCGGCCTGATAGCCGTCGACGGCCGTGATTACCTCGTATCCGGCGCGCGAAAGAAGTCGCGCCAGGCCTCGAAGGAGCATCGGTTCATCGTCGGCGATGAGAATTCGTCCGCGGCTCTGGTTCTCACCCACCGGGACCTTGCCAGACGAAGGATGCCCCGTGACTGCTGGAGCAACCTCGGGCCCCCTTGCTGCCTTCCCCATGGACGGGATCATACGACCCTCGTGGCGGAAACCTGAGCGGTTTCACCTTTCCCGCGCATTGCCCGCCGGACCAGTGGAGAGCGACCGCTAAGTAGCTGAAATGACGAAGAGTCGTCTGTGGAAAACCTGGGAATTTCGTGGGGGACCGCTGTGGCGATTTGACCCGGTTTCGTTGCAAAGTCGTGACATTTTCGTCACCGCACGGCGTTGTGCATGAGTCGCTTGAGGGGCGCCACCAGGAGCACGAGCGCCACGGCGCCGACGCACGACGTCCACACGAAAGTGAAAAAATAGCTCGTGGGGGTAACCTTGCCCCAATTCTCGCCCAAGCTGCCGCCGACGTATTGCGCCACCGAGCTCGCGAGGAGCCAGACGCCCATGAAGAGCGAGGCGAATCGCTGTGGCGCGAGTTTGGTCACCATGGAGAGACCCACGGGCGATAGGCAGAGCTCGCCGATGGTCGCAAAGAGGTAGCTGAAGAAGAGCCAAATGCCGCTCGTCCGTGCCCGGTTGCTCTCGGCCGCGAGCTTGTCGAGCGCGGCGGCGTAGGCCGCGGGCGCCTTCGTGCGGAGGAGGCGGTTTTTGCTCTCGGCGTCAGGTGCGGTGAGCTTGTCGAGCTCTACGCGGTACGACGGGGCGGCGACGGCTTCGAGGGCCTCGGTCACGACGAACGGTGCGAGCACGCCGCGGACTTCGAGCTCATGCGTCGACGCGTCGTAGCGCAGTCGCCCTGCGTCGACCTTCTCGAGGAGGGCGCCTTCGGGGAGCGCCTCGAGGGCGACGCGACTCACGGTCTGGTTCTCGGATTGGGCGGCCGCGACCATGGCGCCGAACGAGGCGGCCATGAGGATCATCGCGATGAGCATCTTCGCCGGCGTCGACGGCTCGAGGTTGCGACGGGCAAGCCACAGCCACAAGACCGAGAAGAGCGGCGCCAGCGCGAAGATGAACACCGGGTTGACCGACTGCCAATATTCGGCCGGGTAAGCGAAGCTCCCGAGGTGCAAATCGGTGTGGTAGTCGGCCCAGAGGTTCAGGGCGTTGCCGGCTTGCTCGAAGGCCATCCAAAAGAGCACGACGAACGCGAAGAGCACGAAGATGACGACGCTCTTGTCGCGCGCCACGCCACGGATGGTGCGCAAGAGAATCCCCATCACGAGCGCGACGATGCCGAACGCCGTCGGCATGAGAACGTCGGTGATGCGCGCCTTGCCCCACACGAAATTCGAGATCGAGAGCACCGGGACAATCGCGCCGATACCGATCATGAGCAGCGGGATGGCCTTCGAGATGAGGCCCGCGATCCCGCGGTGACCCTCGCGAAGCTCGGCAAGGTCGGGCTCTTCGTTGCTTTCGGCCGCCTTCTTGGCGGCGACCCCCATGGTGTTGCCGACGGCCTCGACGTCGGCTGCGACCTGCTTCTGGCCGAGAAGGAAGATGACGAGCCCGAGCACCATGCCGATACCCGCGGCGGCGAAGCCGTAGTGAAAGCCGAAGTGCTCGCGCAGCTGGCCGCACACGACGGCTGAGAGGGCGGCGCCGATGTTGATGCCCATGTAGAAGATGGTGAACGCGCCGTTTCGGCGCGGGTCGTCCTGGGAATACATGCGGCCGACGAGGGTCGAAATGTTGGGCTTGAAGAACCCGTTGCCGGCGATGAGAAAGGCGAGCGCGGCGTAAAGAAACGGGAGGGACGGGAAGGCCATCAAGAAATGGCCGATGGCCATGAGCACGCCGCCCGTGATGATCGATGCTCGAAGTCCGAGGAAGCGGTCGGCCAGGAGACCGCCCAAGAGGGGCGTTAGGTAGACGAGGCTCGTGTACCACTTGTACGTGGCCGACGAGTCCGACGGTTGCCAGCCGAGCTGCTTGACGAGGTAAAGGACGAGCAGCGCGCGCATGCCGTAGTAGCTGAAACGCTCCCACATCT
>DATEMX010000071.1:0-7266 GCA_035275365.1 Polyangiaceae bacterium
GAAGCGTCATTCGCGCGTGGGTCGCTGGCTGCTCGACCGGGGAAGAGGCCTATTCTCTCGCGATCGTCCTCAAGGAGGCGCTCGACGCCGCGAAGACGCCCAAGAACATGGTCTTTCAGATCTTCGCGACCGATCTCGATCGCGACGCCATCGAGCGCGCGCGCATCGGAATCTACCCGCCGAACATCGCCGCCGATGTCTCGCCCGAGCGCTTGCGGCGGTTCTTCTTGGAAGAAGAGCGCGGGTACCGCGTGGGCAAGGAAATCCGCGAGATGGTGGTGTTCGCTCCGCAGAACCTCATCATGGATCCGCCCTTCACGCGGCTCGACCTCCTGACGTGTCGCAACGTTCTCATCTACCTCTCACCGGAGCTCCAGAAGAAGCTCATCCCCCTCTTTCATTACACCCTCAATCCGGGTGGCATTCTTTTTCTGGGCAGCGCCGAGACGATAGGGGCGTTCACCGGGCTCTTTGAAACGGTCGACGGCAAATCGCGCATCTACCGGCGCCTCGAGGTGAACCTGGGGCTCGTGGAATTCCCGGCGGCGTTCACGCCGAAGCCCCCGGGAAAGAAGAGCGACGCGCTCGACGGCCAGAGCGCACCTCCCAGTCCATCGTCGCCCAACCTCCAGGTGCTCGTTGATCAGGTGCTCGTGCAACGGTTTTCTCCGGCCGCGGTGCTGACGAGTGACAAGGGCGACATCCTCTACATCAGCGGGCGAACGGGCAGGTACCTGGAGCCCGCGGCCGGGCGCGCCACGATGAACATCTTCACCATGGCGCGCGACGGCTTGCGGCTCGATCTCTCGAGCGCGTTCTCCGCCGCCCTCCGCGAAGACCGCGCCATTACGCTGAACGGCGTTCGGGTCGGCAACGACGACGACCAACGAGTCGTCAACCTCACCGTCCAAAAGCTGACCGAGCCGAAGGAGCTCCGCGGCACCGTCATGGTCGTCATCACCGACGTACCCGGAACGCGGCCAACCGCCGAGCATGACCCGTCGAAGCGAACGCCGATCGGTGCGCGCGTCGAACAGCTTCAAAAGGAGCTCCATCGCGCGCACGACGAAGTGCAGACGATACGGGAGGAGATGCAAACCTCACAAGAGGAGCTGAAGTCGACCAACGAGGAGCTGCAGTCGACCAACGAGGAGCTGCAATCGACCAACGAAGAGCTCACGACGTCGAAGGAAGAAATGCAATCGATGAACGAAGAGCTGCAGACCGTCAACCACGAGCTCCAGTCGAAGCTCGATGAGCTGTCGCGCTCGAGCAACGACATGAAGAACCTGCTCAACAGTACCAACATCGCCACGCTCTTCTTGGACGGCGATCTCCTGGTGCGCCGCTTCACCTCACCCACGGCGGAGATCATCAAGCTCATCGCCACCGACGTGGGGCGCCACATCGACGACATTGCGCGCGACATCGACTACCCCGGGTTGACCGCCGACGCCCGCGAAGTCATTCGAACCTTGGTCTTCAGGGAGCGGCTGGTGCCGGCAACGCAGCACCGCTGGTTCACCGTGCGCGTTCTTCCTTATCGAACGCTCGACAACGTCATCGACGGCGTCGTCATCACGTTCACCGACACGAGCGCGATGAAATCGATGGAGGAGGCGCTGCGCCAACAGGCGAGCGAGTTTCGGCAAATGGCAGAGTCGCTCCCCAATTTGGTGCTGGGCTGCCGGCCCGACGGCACCTGCGACTACGTCAGTCCGCAATGGCAGGAATATACGGGTGCTTCGCAGACCGAGCTCGTGGGGCACGGCTGGCTGCACACCGTGCACGACGAGGAGCGCGAGAACCTGCGGCAACGCTGGCGCGCCGCCGTCAAATCGCGCAGCGAGCTCGACGTCGAATTTCGCATTCGAAGCAAAGACGGCGCCTTTCGCTGGCACAAGCTGCGCTCGGTGCCCATCAACGACGCACAGGGACAGGTCGTCAAATGGTATACGAGCTGTTGGGACGTCGACGACCTGAAACGAGCGGCCGAGCGACGCGCGCTGGCCGCTGAGCGGCTCTTGGGCATCCTCGAGCACCTCGGCGACCCCTATTTCGCCCTCACCCGGAGCGGCACGGTCTCCTACGTGAACCTCGCCGCCGGGCGCCTGCTCGGGCGCCCTTCGGGTGCCATCGTAGGGAAAGCGTTCGTCGATTTTCTACCCTCCGCCGAGTCACCCGTCTTCCGAATGAACTCCGAGCGAGCGCTGCGAGAAGGGCGCGAGATGACCTTCGACACCGACCTCCGGCCCGAGCCCAATGAGGGCAGGTTCGTGATACGGCTCTTGCCCGACGACGAAGGGCTCGGCATATTTCTCCAGCGAAGTCCGACGGCCGGCGGCGGCAGCAGGAAGCTCGACTAGGCGACTTGGGGTACGCGGGGAGGAGAACATGGCCAAGAGAGGCGCGGCGTCCAAGGATTCGCCGCTGCGGCAGCAAGTGCTGGAGCCCATCGCCAAGCGACGGAAGACGGCTCCCGCTTCGGAGCCCGACAACCTCGAGCTCCTGCACGAGTTGGAGGTTCATCGCATTGAGCTCGAGATGCAAAACGACGAGCTCCGCAGCGCCCACGCGGCACTCGAAGCAGGGCTCGACCGCTACACGCAGCTCTTCGATTTCGCTCCAATCGGGTACGCGACGCTCGCCTCCGACGGGACGGTGCGCGAAGTCAATCATTGCGGCGCCGTCTTGCTGGGTGAATTGCGAAAGCACATCGTGGGCCGCCGCTTTGGTCTCTTCGTCGCGTCCGGTGGCCGTGCAACGTTCAACGCCATGCTCTCCAGCGTCGACGATGAGGAGAAGCACCGAACCTGCGAACTCGAGCTCGCCGGATCGGGCGACGATGCCCGATGTGCTCGCTTCACCGCCAGCAGCTTGGCCGGCCGAGAGGTGACCATCCTCTTGGCCTTTGAAGATATTACGGCGCAAAAGTGCGCCGAGGCGCGGCTCCAGCGCGCCGACGCAGCGCTGCGCGAAGCCGATCGTCGCAAAGACGAATTCTTGGCCGTTCTTTCGCATGAGCTGCGAACGCCCCTATCGTCCATTTTCATGCATGCTCAGCTCCTTCAGCAGGGCGGCGTCGACGACGAACGAGCCAAGCACTCAGGGGAGGTGATCGAAAGGGCAGCCAAGGGCCAAGCGAGCCTCATCGACGATCTCCTCGATGTCTCGCGGATCATCGCGGGCAAGCTCCGCCTTTCGCTCAGCGACATCGACGTCACCGTCGCGGTGCAAGCTGCCGTCGACGCGGCCTCCGTCGACGCCAAGAGACGCGGGGTCGAACTCTCGATGCGCGGGCCAGCAAAGCGATTGCCCGTCATGGGAGACGCGACGCGCTTGCAGCAAGCTGTCGCTAACCTCTTGACGAACGCCCTCAAATTCACGCCGGACGGAGGACGGATCGACGTAACGGTCGACGAGGTCGACCGCCGCGCGAGCATCCGCGTTCGCGACACCGGCGTGGGCATCGATCCCGATTTTCTGCCGTCACTCTTCGTAAGGTTTTCGCAGGCCGATCGAACGACAACGCGATCGACGGGCGGGCTCGGCCTTGGGCTCTCGATCGCGCACGCCATCGTCGAGGCGCACCACGGGACGATTCGGGGCGAGTCCGCCGGTCGAGGGAAGGGCTCGACCTTCACCATCGTCCTTCCGGTGGCGACGGCGAGCGCGCGATCCAAAGTCGTAGCTCCCCGCCCGACGAATCAGCAGCGCATCGGCGGCGCGCGCCTCTTGGTCGTAGAAGACGACGCGACGACGCGGGCCACGCTCGCCGATGTGCTATCGCGCGCGGGGGCCGAGGTGCGCGGCGTCGACAGCAGCGCGGCCGCGATGGCCATGCTCGGCTCTTTCAAGCCTGATCTGCTCGTGTGCGACATCTCCATGCCCGACGAAGACGGCTGCACGCTCCTGCGTCGCATCCGCGCGCGCGGACGCCAGCGCGGCGGCAGCATTCCCGCCTTGGCGCTCACGGCGCTCGCCGGAGAAGACCACCGCGCGCGCACGTCCGCGGCCGGGTTCGACGAGCATCTGGTCAAGCCCGTCGATGTCGAGCGCTTGCTCACGACGGTCGGCTCGCTGTTGTCAGTCGCGAGCTCCGGGCGCGGCTCTTAGTACTA
This sequence comes from Polyangiaceae bacterium, assembly GCA_035275365.1. Taxonomy (GTDB): domain Bacteria; phylum Myxococcota_A; class Polyangia; order Polyangiales; family Polyangiaceae; genus DASWDH01. The sequence goes on from DATEMX010000071.1 coordinate 4,122, forward strand.
CTGCTGCAGACTTTGGGCAGGAGCAGAGATCCGCAGCAGTAGTGGTAGCACGACTGTTTCAGAGAATACGAAGGAGCGCCGCCCTGAGCTCGGAGAACGTCACCGGCTTCTTCATGTGTACGGCGAACCCGGCACCCTCCGCTTCCTCGAGGTCGTCAGGGTTGTCGTATCCCGAAAGCGCGATTCCCTTGATCTTGCTCTCTTCGGCCCGAAGCTCGCGCATGAGGTCGAGCCCACTGCCGTCGGGCAGGCGAAGATCGCTGATCAATACGTCGTATTTGTCCGCACGCATTTTCGAGCGGGCTTCTTCGAGGGAGCGCGCCGGCTGAACGTAGTAGCTGAGCTTGCCGAGGAGCGTCGTCGTCACGTCGCGAAGGTCGTCGTTGTCTTCGACGAGCAAAATGCGATGAGGCGCCTTCTCACTCGAGCCGAGCTCCTCCGCGGGCTGGGCCTTGACGCTCGCCGCGGCCAGGCGCGAGGGCGACCCGCGAGCATTCACGAGGGCGAGCGAGGCTCGTCGAGCGAGCTCCATCCCGGCGGAGACATCGGCGTCCTCGAATGGCGGGCGAAGCGCGGTGGCGCCGATGAGCACCGACCCCGTGCCCGGCCCGCGTCCCGAGACGGGCACGATCACGGCGTGCTTCAATCCGACTTGCTCCAAATCTCGCGCCCACTGGGCGGCAACGGCGCTCGGCGCATCGTCCGGAATCACTCCGAAGGTCGGCGATCCCTGAGGGAGCGCCGATGTCGCGGCGCGCTCGACCATCCACCGCATGCCAGGAAGCCGCATGACATCGGCAGCCGAGGCGCGCAAGGCTCGATCGATCTCGGGCGCTTCATGGGCGCTGGCGATGTGAATCGTTCTCCCCGACTCGTCGCAGAGCTCCGCCACACAAAAATCCCCGAGGACAGGCACGACGATCGGCGGGAGAGCCGCCCAAATGCCCTTGGTGGAGACATCGCTCCCGAACGAGCCCAATGTCCGATCCATCAGCTTTCGCAATTTGCGCACGCGCGAAGACACGGTGACGACGCTGAACGCCGTCATCGTGGTCGAGCCATCGTCGGCCATGTGCGTCGTCGATGCATTCACGGTGGTCACTTTGCCGTCGATCAGGAGGCGAACATCGGTCGTTTCGACGCCGTGGCTTTCCTTCGCGCGACGCAGGTGACCGTGCCAGTGCGGGAGATCCGCGGAGGCCACGAAACCGTCGAACGCTCGGTCGGCGAGCTGGCGCGCGGTGTCGCCGAGCATCGCCGCGGCAGCGTGATTGAGGCGAGAGATGCGACCCTTCTCGTCGAGAGCGAGAAGGCTGACGGGCGCGTTGACGAACAGATCGAGGTAGTGGTTGCGCGATGATTCGAGCGCCTGCATCGCCGAAGGCTGCGGTCTTTCGCGATGCGCTCCACCGACGACCGGCCGGACCGACGAGTCACGCTTGCGTTTGTTCGCGCGAGTCATCGTGGTTCCCCCGGAGCCAGAACGGCTGCTGACGCGTTGACGACACCTTCTGATTCATAAACGGCCTCGCCGTCTATGGGCAGAAAAATGAGGTCGATCTACTAGGTCCAAAGGCCTATTTGGTCCAAACGCTCTATAGACGCCAGGGGCGCGGGCGCTTCCCCGGGCCTGGGGGCTGAAATCGTCGCGCCGTCTTGCGCGCGAGCCCGGGCTCTGTGCCCGGAAGAGCACGATCTGAAGGCTTAGAAGACGAGACCCGTGCCGACTTGCAGGCCGAGGTCCACCCAGTTGCCCCGTCGATCCATAGCTCGCCGCGTCCCCATGTCGAAGCTCAGGCGGCCGTCGACGACGCGCCACGAGATTTCGCGGGAGATTCGGAGCTCGTATCCTGCGCCCGCGAAGAGCCCGAATCGGACGAAATTGCCGCCGTCTTCCTGGTGCGCGAAGGTGACACCGACGGGGGATCCTCCGAACCGTAAGTAGGCGCCTTCGAACAAGCTTCGCTCGTTCGTGAGTGGGATGACGAACGAGAGCGGGAATGTCCAGTCGAAGGCGTGCGTCGTTCCGCCGTAGAGAAGCTGTGTCTCCATTTCGAACGTGAAGCCTTCGAAGCGGAATGAGACCGCAAAGCAGCCGCCCTCCTTGACTCCGGACCAAACGCCGACCCGCACGATGGCGCAGCCCACCGCGCCGACACCGAACCGCCCGGTGTACCGCTGGTAGCGCGGGGGGCCGCCACCTGAACGCCGGGGCGGAGGGGAATCGGACACGCTCGAACCGCGGTTGCCGTTGCCTTGGCCGCTTGCGTTGCCTTGGCCGCTTGCGTTGCCCTGGCCGCTTGCGTTGCCCTGGCCGCTTGCGTTGCCTTGGCCGCTCGCGTTTGCGTTCGCCCCGGCGTTTGCGTTCGCGTTGGCTTGTCCGGAGGCGTTCGCTCCGTTGCGATCGACCCGTGCGTTTCCGCTACCGTTGATCTGGACGCCGCCTTTGCCGTCGGCCGACGCACACAGCTGCGTGCCTGGAAGGCAAATGGGCGCGCCCGGACGGGGTTGCGCGGTCGCGACCCTTCCACGGCCAAGCACGCCAAACGCTACGCACGCCCCAAGGCAGAACCGAATGGATCGATGCAGCGTCGCCGAGTACAGGTACGACGCCACGGATTCGATACCGGTGCCGCGTTCTCCCATGCTCATGAGAGAAAGAATGGCACACTTCGGCGGCGCCTTGCCAATGCCTCCCGCGTCGTACCCGACGGCGCTCGAAAAGCGATGTCTGGTCGCGCCGGGCTCGCGCGACGTGCTGAACGTCGATGTCGCGCCGTGTAATATCGTCGAACATTCGTGCACACAATGAGGGCTCGTTCCGTCTGGCAGGTGGCGCCCATAGGGCTCGTCGTGGCGCTGACGCGCTGCCACCAGCAGCCAATGGTGAGACGACCGCCTGAACGCTCGACCATCGCCATAGCGCCTGCTCTCACAGCGCCTGCTCTCACTGCAGAGGCGGTCGCGGTGCGACCTGCGTTTCACGTGACCGTGTCGCGCGTCGAAGGAGCCATTCGCGAGCGGCTCCATTGGTCGTGGCATCCCGGATGTCCGGTAGGTCCCGAGTTCCTGCGCGTCATCGCGGCTGACCACTTTACCTTTGCAGGCACGATCGACAGTGGCGCGATCATCGTCCACGAAGACG
>DATEMX010000072.1:0-3671 GCA_035275365.1 Polyangiaceae bacterium
CTTTTTTGATGTTGGCGAGCTCCGCCAATGCTTCCGGCGAAGCGTCGACCGGGGCCATGGCCGGCGGGCGCCGGTAGAAATCGGAGTCGAGGTAGACCGTCGTCGCACGGCCGACGAGGATTTTGACGACGGCGCCGAGCGGGACGGCAAGGAGCACGCCGAGAAACCCGAAGAGCGTAGCCGCGGCCATCATCGTCATGAGCACCTCGATGGGGCGAAGCCCCACGCTCTTGCCGACGATGCGAGGCGTGATGACCATGCCGTCCAAGACCTGCACGAGCACCATCGAGCCCACCACGGCGATGAAGTGGTTCGGGCCCTGCCAACCGAGCAAGGCCATGCCGATGGCCATGGAGAGGCCCATGCCGAACCCGACGTACGGCACGAAGGCCAGCATGCCCGTGATGAAGCCGATGGGAACGGCCAGGCGGAGCCCCGCCATCATGAGGCCGGCGGAGTAGAGGAGCGACAAGAGCAAGCACGCCGTGAGCTGTCCGCGCACGTAGCCGCCGAGCGTGCGGTGGACGTCGGCGGCGATGGATCCGACGAGCGGCGCCCACCGGCGAGGGACGAGCCGCTTCGCGCGGTCGACGTTGCGGTCGAAGTCGATGAGCAAGTAGAGCGAGAACACCGGCACGATGAGGGTGGCGACGAAGATGAGGATGACGTTCAGCGTGCCGAAGAGCGCCACCATCGAGCCCTGGATGAGATCGGGCGTGCGCGCGCGCATCTCGTCCGCGATTTTGGAGGCGAGCTCGCCCCATGTGTGCGGCAAGTTGATGTGGAACACCTGCCACACCCACGGGTCGACGCGCTCTTTCAAAGCGCGGAGCTGTTCGGGGAGCTGCTCGCCCGCCAGGCGGAACTCGTCGATGAGGTAGGGCACGGCGAGGATGAGGACCGTGGCCGTGGCCGTCGAGATGAGCACCATCACCAAGAGCGCGCCGGCCGCGCGCGGAACTTTGAGGAGCTCGAGCCGATCGACGATGGGATCGAGCGCGTAGGCCAAGAGAAACGCGAAGAAGAGGGGGACCAGCACCCCGCGCAGGAGGTAAAGCAGCACGACGGCCGTTGCCACGCCGACGAGGAGAACGAAGCGGCGAGGGGACGAGCTCGGAGCAGGGGGGAGCGAGGCGGACACGGCCAATTGAGCATACCGCCGATCGCGATCTGCGAAACGCAAAGACGTTCGCCGTCGTGCTATTTGAAATATGCGGCGGGGCGGCGGGCGCGTGCTAAAACGCGGGCCCATGTCGCGTACTTTTGCGCCCGTCGCCGTTCCCGTCTTGGCCGAGCAACGGGGCGAGGCGTACGTCCGGCTGGTCGAGATCATGCAGCGGCTCTTGTCGCCCGACGGATGCCCGTGGGACCGCGAGCAAGATCCGATGACCCTCCGCCGCTACGTGCTCGAAGAGGCTTGTGAAGTCATCGACGCCATCGAATCGGGCGACCGGGCCGCGATGCGCGAAGAGCTCGGCGATTTGCTGCTTCAGGTGGTCTTCCTCGGGGAGCTGATGCGCAAAGAGGGGGCGTTCGGCCCGGACGACATCGTCGCCGCCATCACGGAGAAGCTCGTCCGCCGCCATCCGCACGTTTTCGGCGAGGTTTCGGTCTCGGGTTCGTCGGAGGTGCTCTCCAACTGGGAGAAGATCAAGGCCGCCGAGAAGAAGGGCCGCGGCGTCCTCGACGGCGTGCCGCGGAGCTTGCCGGCCTTGAACCGCGCGCAGCGCGTGGGCGAAAAAGTGCAGCGCGTGGGGTTCGACTGGCCGGACGCTCGGGGTTCGCGCGCGAAGGTGGCCGAGGAGATGGGCGAGCTCGACCGGGCCATCGGCGAGGGCGACAAGGCGCACATCGAGGCCGAGCTCGGCGACGTGCTGTTTGCGCTCGTGAACCTCGCTCGCCACGTCGGCGTCGACGCCGAAGGCGCGCTCCGGGGCACCATCGAGAAGTTTCAACGCCGCTTCGCCCACGTCGAGGCGCGCGTGAAAGAGCGGCACGGCGGATGGCCGGGCAGCGCGAGCGGACCCTTGCCGCTCGAAGAGCTCGACGGCTATTGGGACGAAGCGAAGCGACGCGAATGAGCACGCACGCCGTCGCCCGCACGCCCGAAGAGTGGAAAGCGAGCCTGGCGGCACGCGGCGAACGTCCGTTCCGCGCGCAGCAGGTGTTTCGGTGGATCCACCGGCACGGCGTGCTCGAGCCCGACAAGATGACCGATCTCGCGCCGCCTGTGCGCGCGTGGCTGGCCGACGAGGGCGTGGGCACGGTCGCTGAAACGGTGAAGGTGCACCGTTCGACCGACTCCACGCGCAAGATGCTCCTGCGCATGGGCGACGGGGCGACCATCGAGACCGTCATGATCCCCGGCACCCGCGGCAACGACGCCGATGTGGCCGCGGGCGATGACGACGATGACAGCGACGCGAGCGCGGACGTCGTCGCTGGGGCCGACGCCCTTCCGGGCGTGATACCAGGTCCGAACATGGGTGCAAGCACGGGGCGAGCCGTGCGCGGCGATCGCGTGACGCAGTGCATCTCCACGCAGGTCGGTTGTGCGATGGGCTGTATCTTCTGTGCGAGCGGCGTTGCTGGATTGAAGCGGCACCTCGGCGCGCACGAGATCGTCGCGCAGGTGATCTTGGGGCGGACCGTCCTCGATCCGAGCGAGGAGCTCCGCAACATCGTGCTCATGGGCATGGGCGAGCCGCTCCATAACTACGACGCCACGGTGCGCGCGCTCCGACTCTTGACGCATCCGATGGGGATGAACCTGTCGCCGCGCCGCATCACGGTGAGCACGTCGGGGCTCATCCCTGAAATCGCACGATTGGGCGAAGATTTCGCCGGGCAAATCAGCTTGGCGATCTCGCTCCACGCGGCCGACGACGAGACGCGCACGCGCCTCATGCCGATCAACAAGAAGTACCCCCTGCCCGAGCTCATGGCGGCGCTGCGCGCCTATCCGCTCCCCAAGCGGCGCCGCATCTTCATCGAGTACACGCTGGTGGCCGGCAAGAACGATGAGCTTACGGAGGCCCGCAAGCTCGCCAGGCTCTTGCGCGACGTTCCCGTGAAGATCAACCTCATCCCCATGAACTCCATCGAGGCGTCGTCGCTCGGGGCCCCCGCGATGGAACGCGTGCACGCCTTTCAGCAATCGCTCATCGACGACGGGTACACGTGCTTTGTTCGCAAGCGCCGGGGCGACGACGTCGCGGCGGCGTGCGGGCAACTCGCGCTCCTCGGAGCCAAACCCAAGGTGCGCGTCGATCGGACGTGACGACGGGCGAGCGCTGGCCACCGCCGGCCCTTTCGGGCTGGCACAGATGCGGTAATCTCCGGCGAACATGTTCGACAAAGTCTTGGTGGCCAACCGTGGGGAGATCGCGTGCCGCGTCATGCACACGTGCCGGCGGCTGGGGATTCGAACGGTGGCGGTGTACTCCGACGCCGACGCGACCTCTCTCCACGTGGCCCTCGCCGACGAATCGGTCCGCATCGGACCCGCGCCAGTCAAAGACAGCTACCTGCGCATCGATGCGATCGTGGCCGCGATGCAAGCCACCGGCGCCGGGGCCGTTCACCCGGGGTACGGCTTGCTCAGCGAAAAGGGCGATTTCGCGCGAGCCGTACGCGATGCCGGAGGCGTCTTCGTGGGGCCACCGCCGGAC
>DATEMX010000073.1:0-7705 GCA_035275365.1 Polyangiaceae bacterium
TCCGCAAGGGAGAAGCCGCCATGCGCGCTCGCGAGAGCGAGCAGGTTTCCAACTGATCGACCGACCGATTCGGCCCGTCGCCAAGCAGGCATGCCCATGAGAGCGCTCGCGAAATTCGCTACGACCTTCTTCGCCGCCGGGAGCGTGATGGCTATGGCGGCGCTCGCCCACGCCTTTCCTCCGAACGAGCTGGGAATGCCGCACGACGCCTCCGTCGACGGGCACCATGTCGACTCGCTCATCAAGTCGACCGGCTACATGCTCGGCTTTCTTTTCGTTACGCTGGTGGCGTGGCTCCTCTGGGCGAGCCTCGTGCACAACGAGAAGCACACCGCTTCGTACGACCACGGCACCTCCAAGAAGGCGGTGCGCACGACGCTCGGCATCGCCGCCGTCATCTTCTTCGTGGTCGACGGCAACCTGTTTTTCAACTCCGTCATCGACCTGAACAAGGTGTTCTGGAACTTCGAAGGCGTCGAAAACCGCCCGGGCGTCGTGACCATCGAGATCAACGCCCACCAGTGGGCGTGGGACGCTCGCTACCCGGGCCCCGACGGCAAGTTCAACACGGCCGACGACATCTTGACGCTCAACGACATCCGCGTTCCCGTCGGCGCGCCCATCTTGTTCCAGCTCGCGTCGACCGACGTCATCCACAGTTTTTATCTCTTCAACTTCCGCGTGAAGCAAGACGCCGTGCCCGGCATGATCAACCGGCTCTGGTTCGAAGCCAAAGAGACGGGCACCTTCGAGATCGGCTGCGCACAGCACTGCGGCGTGAACCACTACAAGATGCGCGCGGTCCTCACCGTGCTCTCGCAAGAAGACTACAAAGCTTGGGCCGCCGAATCGTCCGCCCGCTCGGCGCGTGCGTTCGACCCCAAGGACGAAGAAGCCCACTGGGGCTGGGAATGGAAACAGAGAAAGTAGACCATGGACCTTCAGCCCATCCATCCCGAGCCGACGTCCTTCATCAGCAAGTACGTCTTTTCGCATGACCACAAGGTGATCGCGAAGCAGTTCCTCTGGGCCGGTCTCCTGTTTCTGGCCTTCGGCGGCACGCTGGCCATGCTCATCCGCTGGCAATGGGCGTTCCCCAAAGAGCCCGTGCCGCTGCTCGGCAACATGCTCTTTCCCGAGTCGGGCGGGGCCGTCACGCCCGCCAACTACAACGTCATCTTCACGATGCACGGGCTCATCATGATCTTCTTCGCGATCACGCCGATTCTCATCGGCGCGTTCGGGAACTACTGCATCCCGCTCATGATCGGCGCCCGCGACATGGCGTTTCCGACGCTCAACATGCTGTCGCTTTGGACGTTCATCCTCTCGCAGCTGCTCATCATCGCGTCGTTCTTGGTTCGGCTCGGTTCGGGCGCCGCGGGTTGGACGACCTACCCTCCCCTCTCGACCAACGTGGGCACGCCCGGCATGGGGCAGACGCTCGTCGTCGCCGCCATCTTCGTCACCGGTATCTCGACGATCATGGGCGGAATCAACTACGTCACCACCGTGATCCGCTTCCGCGCACCCGGGATGACCTGGATGCGCCTACCCCTCACGGTGTGGGGCCTCTGGCTCACGGCCATCTTGAACGTGCTCTTCGTGCCCGTGCTGGGCTCGGCCGGCCTCTTGCTCATCCTCGACCGCACGTTCGGCACCCAGTTCTTCGTGGCAGGTTCGAGCGCGGTGCGCGGCGGCGGCGATCCGATCCTCTTTCAGCACCTCTTTTGGATCTTCGGGCACCCAGAGGTCTACATCCTCATCCTGCCGGTGTGGGGCATCGTCAGCGACACCTTGTCGTTTTTCGCTCGCAAACCGGCCTATTGGTACAAAGGGTCCGTCGCGGCGATGACACTGGTGACGATCCTCTCAGCGGTCGTCTACGGCCATCACATGTACATGACGGGCATGAGCCCGCTTCTCGGTCAGTCGTTCATGCTCCTCACGCTCGCCATCAGCGTGCCCGCGATGATCCTCTTCGTGAACTGGCTCATGACGATCTGGCGCGGTTCGATGCGGCTCACCGTGCCCATGCTCTTCTCGCTCGGAATGGTCTTCGTATTCGGCGCGGGCGGCCTCACTGGCCTCTATCTGGCCGATATCTCGCTCGACCTCTACTTGCACGACACCATGTTCGTGGTGGGTCACTTCCACCTGACGATGGCGGCGGCGTCGTTTCTCGGCAGCTTCGCGGGCATCTACCACTGGTTTCCCAAAATGTTCGGGCGCAACATGAACGAGGGCCTCGGTAAGGCGCACTTTTGGGGGTCGGTCATCTTCATCACCCTCGTGTTCACGGGGCAGCTCATCGTCGGCTATTCGGGACAGCAGCGCCGGCTCTACGATCCGTTCCAATACGAGACGCTGCAACACCTGCGCGGGCTCAACCGCCTGACCAGCTTCTTCGGCTTCTGTTTGGCGACGAGCCAAGTGTTCTTCGTCATCAACTTCTTCAGGAGCGTCTTCGCGGGCACCAAGGCCGAGGCCAACCCCTGGCAACTGCCCACGCTCGAATGGCAAATCGCCTCCCCACCGCCGTACCACAACTTCGACGTCATCCCGACGGTCGTGCGCGGCCCGCACGAGTTCGCCAATCCCGCGGTGAAAAAGGCGCTCGGCCGTGACTGGCTCGACCAAACGGAAGAGTTTCCCGAGGAAGAAGTTTCGGCCCCCGAAGCGAAGCTCGCCGAACGAGCGAGCTGACACGCCGCCCGAGCGGCAAGGGCCGTTCGTGATGGCAAGCTGAACCGTCCATCACCTTCAATCACCATGGGCAAAGTCGTACGCTACCGGCCGCACCACGCAGAGCACGAGTGGACGGCGTCGATCGGCATGATCGTGTTCCTCGGCTCATGGGCAATGATGTTCGGGGCGCTCTTCTTCGTCTACGGCATCATCCGCTCGCACACGCGCTTTTGGCCGCCACCCGATTTGCCGGCATTTCCACTCGTCTTGCCGGCGGTCAACACGATGGCGCTCGGGCTGAGCAGCTTCATGCTCGAACGGGCGCGCAAACTCATTCTGGCCGACAAGGTGCCCGATACCATGCGCGCGATCGCGTTCGCCGCCACGCTCGGCACACTGTTTCTGTCGCTTCAACTCGTCGTGTGGTGGAGCCTCTACGACAAGGGCCTTTCTCCCAAGACGGGCCCCTATGCATCGGTGTTTTACGCGATGACGTGCTTTCACGCCCTTCACGTGTTGGTCGGGCTCGGCGCGCTCGGGTGGCTCGGATTGCGCACGCGCGAAGGTCGCTACAACGCCGCGCGACACCTGCCCATCCGCCTTTGGACGATGTATTGGCACTTCGTCGGCGTCGTCTGGGGCATCATGTTCGTCGTGCTCTACGTGCTCTAACTTCAATCGACTGCCCCCCCGCGCCACGCCGTTCCAGTATCCCGCGCTCAGCGTGGCGTGCCGCTGCTTTTTCGCCCCTTCCTTTGTCCTTGTGCCGCCGCGCACGGACGAGAGAATCATCGATGCCATCCGAATGCCCCTGTTCAGTAGGGCGTCACTTGACGTGCAAGGAGCGCCATTTCACCATGGGGGCATGGCCAATGCCGCCAAACGTCGGGCAACCTACGAGGATCTCCTTGCAGTTCCGGACAACCTGGTCGCCGAGATCATCCACGGTCAACTCGTGACGCATCCCCGACCAGCTGCCGCTCACGCGCGCGCGGCGTCCGTTCTAGGGAGCGAGCTCACCGGTCCTTTCGACCGCGGCAAGGGTGGACCCGGCGGCTGGCTCATCTTGGACGAGCCCGAGTTGCACGTAGGCGGACACATCCTCGTGCCAGATCTAGCCGCCTGGAGGCGCGAGCGCATGCCTGAACTCCCCGACGCGACGGCGTTCGAGCTTGCCCCTGACTGGGTCTGTGAGGTGCTTTCCCCGACGACAGCCGCAACCGATCGCGCTGACAAGATGCCCATCTATGCCGCGCAGGCGGTGCGACACCTTTGGCTCATCGATCCGATGACGCGAACACTCGAAGCATACCGGCTCGAGTCGGGCCGTTACTCGGTGCTCGGCACGTGGCACGGCGACGCCACTTCGCCAATCGAGCCGTTCGAAGCGGTTCCGCTCGACCTCGGCGCCCTCTGGTCCAAGTAGCCCCCGTGTTGCGCCGTTTCCCAGCTACGCCCAACGCGGTGTCGTTTTGCGTCATGCAGTGTCGCTTCCTCTCGGAGCGTCGGATTGCCGTTCGCGATATTCATCGGAATCGGTAGGCGCGTTCGACTTTTGCGATGCGGAGATCGTAGCCCGCGTACCACCCTTCGCGACCGCGGCGTTGGGCTTCGAGGTGCTCGGCATTGGCGCGCCAAGCACGGATGGCGCCCTCGCTCTGCCAATAAGAGACGGTCATGCCGACGCCGTCCGGCTCGGCGACTGACTCGAACCCGAGAAATCCGGGCTGCTCGCGCACGAGCTCGACCAAGCGATCGGCCATCGCGCCGTAGCCGTCGTCGCCCGCACGCCTCACCCGCGTGAAAATGACCGCGTAGTAGGGCGGCTCGGGGGTCGACGCTAGAGCACCGAGCGGACGAGCGAGCTCAGGGCTCCGAACGATATCGCGCGAGCGCGCATATTCCATCGTCGTCGCAATGCCGTCAGCCATGGGCGTGCCGAAATGGCGCTCGACGAACCAGAGCGCCATGTCGATACCCGACGTCACGCCGCCACAGGTCATGAGATCGCCGTCGTCGACCACGCGTGCACGCTCGACCTTGGCACCCTCGGATTGGAGCGCGTCGAGTGCCGCGTGGTGGGTGGTAGCGCGCCGATCGCGCGTGATTCCCGCCGCCGAGAGCAACATCGTACCTGTGCAAACGGCCGCCATCCGAACGCCAGCGCGCCGCGCTTCGGCCAACGCCCTAGGGAGCTCGCCGCGCTGAATCTCTCCCCACACGCCGGCCTCGCTGCGCTTGACCCAGGCTCCACCCGCTACAACGAGCCAATCGAACGATTCCGCGAGCACGCACTCGGGAATGACCGCAAGCCCGTGGCTCGCTCGCACCCTCGAGACGGCCCTGAGGGCCACGAGCTTGGTTTCCAGTGCCGCACCTCGTTCTTCGGCGCTCCGCAATACTTCGTAAGGGCCAACCGCGTCGAGCTCGTCGAAGCCATCGAAAACCACGATCCCAACTCTCATGGTCATAGGTATGCCATGGTCATAGGTATGCCGACGCCGTTTCGGTAGAAAAAAGCGGGACGAAGAATCTTCGCTCTTCGGTCTCGGGCAAGGCGCGGCGAAGACGCATCGCGCTAACCATCGGGATCTTCAATGAGGTTCGGGCCAGGGAACGCGGCAGTCGACCATTTGCGCAAAACGAGCCTTTGTGCGAACCGCTCTTGCCCTGTATCCTGTGGTTGGAGGGATTGCGGTGGGGAACGCCGACTGTACTAGGCTTCGTGTGTTCGCGCCCGTCGTTCACCCATGGTGAACCGACCCAGCGGCACCCACGCCACCGCGGGGCCCGGGAGCTCCGCGTTTCGCGTCCTCGTCGTCGACGACGACCCGAAGGTGTTGAGCAGCCTGGTCGCCATCCTCGGGGACGACTTCGACGTTCAATCAACCGACTCCGCCAAGCGAGCGCTCACGCTCATCGAGATCGCCATCGCCGACGCCAACCCATTCCACGTCGTCTGTTCCGATTGGCAGATGCCAGGCATGGACGGGCTCGAATTTTTCCGCGAGATTTCGCAGCAGGTCGATTGGCCCAGCGTAAGCTGCATCCTCATGACGGCCCACCCCGAGGAGCTCGTCGACAAGGTCGAATGGGGTGATCGCAAGACGCTAGGATTCGTGCGAAAGCCATTCGCTCCCGAGCAGTTCGTCGCGCGCGTTCGCCACTACGCAAGCATCGCCGAGATGAAACGAGGCATCCGAGCGCTGCACGTAGCCGCTAGAAACGTGAGATGAGCAGCGGCTGGCGCGATCCGTTGGCGGCAGTCGAGCGGGCATACCTCCTCGACCGATCGACATCGCTGCTGCGGCACGACGTGCGCAACAAGCTGGCGAGCATCCGCAACATGGCTTTTTATCTCAGCAAGCGCGTCGGCAAGTCCGCGCTCGCCAGCGAAGACGCGCGGATTGAGCTCTTTCTTCGGCAGATCGATACCGAAGTCACCGCCGCCGACGATCTCTTCGAACATTTCAGCACGTTTTCGCGAACTCTTCACGTTCGCATCAAGGAACCCGTCTCCACCGGGGCCGCCATCGCCGTGGCCGTCGACTCGGCGCGGGCCAGCACGGTCGGCGTCGCGATCGCCATCGACGCCGAAGAGGCTACGATTCAGATTGACGCCAGCGAATATGCGCTCGCCATCCGTTGCGTGTTCGAAAACGCGCTCGAGGCGGTCCACCTGGAGGGAACCGTGGAAATCGTCGGTCGTGTCACGCCGAACGGCTATCGTATCGAGGTCCACGACAGCGGCCAGGGGATAGCGCAACCCGACGAGGCCTTCCGCGAGTTCTTCACCACGAAGGCGGGGCATATCGGCCTCGGACTCAACATCGCTCGCAACATCGCCAAACGCTACGGAGGCCAACTGCAGATTGCGACGCGCGACGAGGGAGCTCTCGTCGTGCTACAGGTATCGCCATGAGGCCCGAGCCGAGGATCATTGCCGCTCGGCTCGCGGTGCTGCTCGTCGACGACGACGAGGCCTACCGCTTTTCGCTCGCTGTCCTCTTGGAAGACGAGATTGGCGTCGAAGTGGACGTGGCGAGCACGTACGACGAGGCGACCCAGAAGCTCGAGGAGGCGGGGAACAAGTATGCGCTCGTCCTGCTCGACCAGATGCTCGGCAGCCACCCGGGCCAGACGCTCGTTCCTCTCGTGAGAGAGCGCGCGCCGGCCGCTCGGATCATGGTCGTGAGCGGCGCAGAACCGAGCCGAGCCGTCGAAGAGGCCGTCGACGGCGTCGTCTTGAAGACGCTCGCGATTCCGAGGCTGCTCGAGGCGATCTCGCGCCAGCTCGAGGTCCGCGAGAGCGCGACGATCGCCTTGCAGAACCCCACGCCGGGCGGACCAACGCGCTAGTGCCGTACAATGATCGTCAGGCGCGCGGTCATCGTCACCGGAGTCGTCCAGGGCGTAGGATTTCGACCCTTCGTTCACACCGCTGCCTCCGAGCTCGGGCTCGGCGGGTTCGTGAGAAACGAGTCCGGCGCGGTGCACATCGAAATCGAGGGCGAAGAGCGAAGGCTCGACGATCTCGTCCGGCGTCTGCGAGCGTCGCCTCCACCACTCGCCAGGGTCGAGAGCATTCACGTCGAAGCGTGCGAAGCACGAGGCGAACGAGAGTTCCGCATCGATCACAGCGTCTCCACGTCGGCAGAACGGGTCTTTCACTCGGCCGACATCGCCACGTGTAGCGCGTGCCTCGCCGAGCTGTTCGACCCGAGCAACCGACGCTACCGCTACCCGTTTCTCAATTGCACCAACTGTGGACCGCGCTTCAGCATCGCGATGAGCTCTCCCTACGATCGCGAGCGCACGACGATGGCTGGCTTCACGATGTGTCGTCCGTGCCAGCAAGAATACGACGACCCGCGAAATCGGCGCTTTCACGCGCAGCCTACTGCGTGCGCGGCGTGCGGCCCCCGGGCCCGGTGGCTCGACGCCGCTGGAAACGACTTGGCCGTCGCCGATCCCGTCACGGCTTGCGCCGAAGCCATCGCACGCGGCCAAATCGTCG
>DATEMX010000074.1:0-8971 GCA_035275365.1 Polyangiaceae bacterium
CCACTGAGCACGAAGAGCACTGAGCCGCTCAGCGGTTTCGACTAGCCATCCGGCTGAAAAACTACTAAACGGGCACGCGCGCTCGTAAAGCCTACCTTCCACCCCCAAAAGGAGCCGAGATTCGATGTCCACCAAGAACAAGCTGGCCCTCGTCTCCGCGACCCTCGTGACCCTCTTTACGTCGGCCGCTTTCGCTCAAACCGCCAACGTTCCGGCCACCAACAAGGAAGACGTCTTCCGTTGGGCAGCCGCCGGCGCTGGTTTCGCCATCGCCATCGCCGCTCTCGGTGGCACCCTCGCTCAGGGCCGCGCAACGGCCGCAGCGCTCGAAGGAATCTCGCGTAACCCCGGCGCATCGGCCAAGATTCAGACGCCGATGATCCTCGGTCTCGCGCTGATCGAGTCGCTCGTGCTCTTCGCATTCGTCATCGCGTTCCTCCTGCAGGGCCTCATCAAGCTCTAGCCGGTTGCTGGGTGGTGACGTTGTTCCCGGGGTGGGATCCCCCCCGGCATCACCTGCCAATTCAGCAACCCGCTACCTCACGCGCACGAGCGTTCCCTCTTCGACCGGGCTCGGAAGAGCTGCCGTCCAGCCCAGAGGCAGGTGCGGGCTGGTGAAGGCGAAGAGGCGCTGAGCGTCGAGGGGCGCGAGGTTCACGCATCCGTGGCTCCGCACGCGGCCAAACCCGCGGTGCCAGAACGCCCCGTGTAGCCCTACGCCCTGCGAGAAGTACTGCACGTAAGGGACATCTTCGATCGCGTAGTACCGCTCGGCCTCCTCGTCCTCCAAGTTATCCATGTTGGAGGTCTCGAGCTTCACCCAGATCCGAAAGTCGCCCTTGGGGGTGGCAGAGTCGGTGCCCTCTTTGCCTTTGCCCGTCGAGACGAGGGTCGCGAAGATCGGCCGGTCGCCTTCGGCGGCCACCAGCGTCTGCGTGGCGAGATCGACATCGATCCATCGTTCGCCGGTGCGCAGCACCGAGGGCGGCAGCGAGAGGCTCGGCCGGCGCACGTCGCGCGATCGGACCCATTGCCCCTCGGCGATGCGAACGTAGCCGCCGCCGTTTTTCTCCCGCTTTTCTTCGAGGATGGCGACCTTTTCGAACCGCGCGCGATAGACGGGAGGCTTGGTCATCCGCGGCGATGCGGCGGCAAAGACCGGCACGCGCTCGTCGATGATCCAGCCGAAGTCGAGTTTGCCGTCGCGCGCTTCCTCGCCGTGGAAGAGAAACGGAACGACGGGAACGAGATCGCGCACCGGGATCCACCCGCCGTGGTGCGAACGAACGTAGCGCTCGCCTTGCTTCGTTCCTTCGTCGACGACGGCTACGGCGAACCCCGGTTCGAGCTCTTGATCGGGCGCCACATCTTCGGCATCGGCGAGCCGCGAATAGCCATTCGTGCCGCCCGGACCGACGAAGTAGTAGCGAAACGGCAGTCCGGCCGGAGCCACGAGGGCACCGGGCCCATTCCCCGCGAAGCCCAACGGCGCGCTCGCCGAAACTTCGAGGCCATCTTGGCAAACCCAGGCGAACGGCCCCACGTTGAACCACCTCGCCGCGCAGCCCGCGCCCCGCTTGGCGCCGAAGATGGGCAACCGAGCATGGGCTCGCGCTGCTCCGCGTCGCGCGCCGGTCGCGAGCGGCTCCGCCAGAATTTGTTGGTCGTCCTTGAGAACGACGATGCTCCTGGCCCCGTCGGGAATCGGAAGGTCCTCCGCGTCGCGCCAGGGTGGCAGATCGCCGGCATCGGCGCGCGCCAAGGGCGCCGCGAGCGCCAAAGAGCCCATCGCCACACCCGCTCGCAGGAGTTTCGTCATTTTTGTGAGGAGAAAATGTGCCCGCGCAATCGGTTCCGCGGCGCGAGCCTCAGCGGTAGGTGAAGCGGACTTCGTGATCGCAAATGCGGTAGGTGTCGCCCTCGGCGATGGGACGGCGCGCCACGCGTTGGCCGTTGAACTCGACGCCGTTGGTCGATCCCATGTCGACCATATAGTACTGGCCGTTCAAGAACTCGACCATGGCGTGCTGGCGCGACACGTTGGGATCTTTGATCGTCAGATCGCTCGATTGCTTGCCGCGGCCGATGATGAACCGATCCTTGTTGACCGCAAGGCGTTCGCCGGCATAGACGACGCTGAGTTGCCCCGCGTAGCTCGGTGGAGCCGAAGGCGGCGTGGCCGGCGCGAACCGATTCGGCGACGTTGGCGGTGGCGGGGGCACCCCCCGCGTCCCCGGGAGGGGCGGCGGAACGCTCCGTGCGTTGGGAAGCGAGAGCGGACCCGGGCGTGGGCCCGCCGCGGCCGGAAAAGCGCCCGCGCGGGGGAGCGGCGGCGGCGGTAGGTTGCTGAGCGGACGAGCGCGGCCGGGCGGCGGGGGCGGCAAAGGGTTCGTCACAGGCCCGGCCGGCGGAAAACTCGACCCTCGATTGACGGGCACCGCTGCGGGGCTCGCCGCCGGGGGAGCAACGCGCAAGCCGTCGATCACCGTCGAGGCCTGTGACGCCGACGCTCCGTCAGCCGCGCGATTACCGGACGTTCGCCCCGCGTAGCGCTGGCGCGCGTACTGCTTCATCGACTCGTTGAGGAGATAGTCGACGGAGCATTCGAGCTCCTGCGCCATCTGCTGAAATGCTTCCCAAAGGATGTCGCGACATTGGAAAGTACGCGGCGATTTCTTGCTGGGATCCGAACTCATGGGGTTTCAGCTCGCGGCATGTTAGCGCCCGAAAAGCGGCGCTGGAAAGAGAAGTAACGCCGGCTACCGCGCCTTCATGGCAGGCACGACGCACAGTTTCACGAAATCGCCGACGTCTTTGATGTCCTTCAACTCGTTCTCTTTGCCATCGGCCTTGGGGACCTCGCATTGCCACTTGGCTTCGGGATCGTCGGTCCTCGGCGTGGGCGTCTTGTCGGACTCGAACGAGGCGACCACGGGAACGTCCGAAGCCTTGCCGTTGGCGAAGAAATAGCCGAGCGCGGTCAGACGAGCCGCGAGGCTTCCTTCCTTGAGGAAGGGCAACACGGCTTCGCGCGGTTTGCTGCCCACGACTTGCATCTTCTCGATGGCTTGCCCGTAAGAGAGCGGCTCGGTCATGGCGAACCCCGAAGCCAGCCCGCTCGGCAGTTTGGCCATGAATTCGCCGAGCTGCGCCGTATTCGACATCCGCAGAACCGTACCGGCCGTCACCCAGCGAACTTTCCACTTCCTCGAGGTGAAGAGCGGATAGAGCTTGCCGACCACCTGTTCGCGCGGCATTTCGCCGACCCGCTGGAACGCCAGATCGCGGACGGCGTCGGGCGTGTCTTCCGCTCCGGCGAGAGACAAGATTTTCTCGATGTCGCCCGGATTGTTGCGGTCGAGGCGACCCTCGAGAGCCGCGAGCGCCGCCTGTCGCCGCTTTTCGTTTTGACCTTTGTCGGCAGCGACGGAGAGGCAGTAGTCGACCGCAGGGCGAGTCCCCACCTTTTTCATGGCGGCGAAGACCTTGGTCAACGATTCTTCCTGGTATTGGGCAATCTGCTTGGCCAGCTGATCGGCCGTGGCAGTGATCTTGGAGGCCTTGTTGGCCTCGTCGATGCCTGGCTTGGTCTTGTCGATCCAAGCCTGCGACGACACATGCTTGGCTAGTTCGACGAGCTTCTGCGCGGTGGCCTCCTTGGTCGGCTGATCGCCCAGCTCGGACACGAGCGACGCGATTCGATCGTACGGCGAGGCGTCGCCCGCAATGAGCGCGGGTAGCCCGCGGACGGCCGGGGCGCCGATGGCACGCATCATCTGCTCCATACCGAACGTTTGCGTCGTGTTGGTGAGCCGCCGATCGAAATCGTGCTGCGACCAATCGATGAGCGCCTCGGTCAGTTGCTTTCGCGGGGCGTCGTCGGTCACCAAGACGGCCTTGTCGTAGGTAAGCATCGCGATCGCGGCATCTTTGTACGCGTACGACGTATCGATGGGAGGTGGCTGCCCAGGCACCGCAGGGGCGACCGGTTTCTTCATCTCCGTGACGAGGGTGGGTAACATCCCTTCGATGAGCTTCTTGCGCTCTTCGGCCCCGAGCTGCGCCAGCGCTTCGACCAGCCGGTTGATGCCGATGCGGCGGCCGCTGCGCGGCTTCATTTCGAGGAGCTCGAGCGCCGCCGCTATACGCAGTGGCATGTCGTATTTCTCGTGCGTCAGCACGGCGACGAGCTTATCAGGCCCGTGTTCCGTCGACCCCCAGCGCTTGACGTCGCTGTCGCTGACCCGGCATCCGAGGAGAGTTCCCCCGGCGACGGCGCTGGTGAGGACGAAGACCGAAACCTTGAGCATGTGGATCGACTGCCGAGGATTCTTTCTCACCGTTGTCCTTCCGTGCCCATGCGCTCTTGGTAGAGCGGACCACCGCGCCTGCTGCGTCATGCCGTGCTCCCCGGAACGCTCCCCCCCTGGGGCGGGGCGTCGGTCGCATCGTGCCCGATGGTAGCCTTTTCGAACGCGAAAGATCCAGCAGTTACGCCTCGGTGGCTGGCTGACCCGGGCCGGCTACGCGCCCCTCAGGCAGAGTGGCACTCAAATTTGCCCTTTGTCTCGTGTTTCACCTAGCTTGCATATGTAGGTGAACGTAGGTGATACCCATTCCCGTCTTCGCGCCTCGTAGGCCCGCCCTCTCTGCCTTGGGCACCGACGAAACCCCGCCCAAAACATCGCTCGATCGCGGCCGCGAGGCGGCTGCGCTCATCCTCTTTGCCGCGTCGGTCTACGCGGGGCTCGCGCTCGCCAGCTTTCGAGCCGACCCACTTCACCCCGAAGTCCAGGGCGGCGATTGGGTCGGCCCGGTGGGAGCAGGATTCGCGCAAGGCGCGGTGGGCGTGCTCGGGCTCGTCAGTTGGTGCGTTCCCCTCGAGCTTGCGCTCTTCGCCGCGCCATTGCTCAAACGCCGCCCTTCGATCGCCAACCTCGCGCGCCTCGCGGGCGACGTCTTGACCGCGTGCGTCGTCGCGGCGCTCTTTCACATCGCTTTGCCGCAAGCGACGGTGTTCGGGGCGATGCCGATTGGCGGGTCGTTTGGCGAGCTCTTCGGCGAGGTCCTTCGTTCGCTCTTCTCGACGCTCGGCTCCTACATCATCGGCCTTACCGCGATCGGGCTCATCCTCATCGGACGCGCCTCGTTCTCGTTCATCGCGTGGGTCGAGCGCGCGGAACGGGGAACGGGCGCCGCGGCGGCCAAAGCCAAAGAGGGCGCCAAGGCCGTCGCCGGCGCTTGGGCCATGGCGCGAGACCTCGAGCGTGAGCGCGCCGACCAACAACGAAAGGCCGGCGAGCCGCGCATCGATTCGATGAATAGCGACAACGCCATCATCGCGGCGTTGTCGGACTCGGACGACGACGCCGCGATGGAGACACCTCCGCGGCTGCAAATCTCCGACAGCCTCGATCTCACGATGACGCCGCCCGCCGTCAGGCTCTCGCCTTCGCCCGCGCCGGTGGCGGCGCCCAAGAAGCGACGCAAAGAGACCGCCCTCAAGGACGTCTCGAAGGACGCCACGCCGAAAGAGAGCGGAGCGGACCCCGCTGCCGCCGACGTCGAAGCGATCGCGAACGAGAGCGCAAAGCCTACCGACGACGAGGTCCTACCGGCGGCGGACTTGGACGACGGCGTGAGCAGCGGCGCAGACGCGACGGCGAGCGCGGCTCAGGGGCCCAAAACGAAAAAAAAGGAACCCGAAGGGCCCACGATCGTCGACACGAGCGGGGAGATGGCGACGCGCAAGCCCGTCAAGACCGTCGCCCCGACCGCCCCCGCCCAGCAGTTTCGGCTGCCGGCCACCGACATGCTCGAGCCTCCTCCCACGGCGGTCGTCGAAATCGACAAGGAGCTGCTGCGGCGCAACGCGAAGCTCCTCGAGAAGACGCTGAACGACTACGGCGTCACGGGAATGGTCGAAGAGATCCATCCCGGGCCGACCGTCACGACCTACGAGGTGTCGCCGCAAGCCGGCACCAAAGTCTCGAAGGTAGCCTCGCTCGCCGACGATCTCGCGCTCGGGCTCTCTCGCAAGGTGCGCATCATTGCCCCGATTCCCGGCAAAAATCGAATCGGGTTCGAGATCCCGAACGAATCGCGCGTCCCCGTTTCGCTGCGCGACCTCATCGAAGATCAGCGCTTTCTCGGGTTGTCGGTCCCGCTCCCCGTCGTCCTCGGGCGCGATCACGTCGGAGCGCCTTACTTTGCCGACCTCGCGTCGATGCCGCACGTCATCGTGGCCGGCGCGACGGGCGCCGGCAAGAGCGTCGGGCTCAACGTGATGCTGACGAGCTTGCTTTTCCGGCGCACGCCCGAAGAGCTGAGGCTCCTCATGATCGATCCAAAGGTGGTCGAGCTCGCTCCGTTCGACAAAATCCCGCACATGCTGCTGCCGGTCGTCACCGACATGAAGCAGGCCTCGAACGCGCTCAAATGGGCCGTCGACGAGATGGAGCGGCGCTACCAGATGTTCGCCAACGCGGGCACCAAGAACATCTCGACGTACAACGGCTGGGTCGAGAAGGTGCGAAAGGGCCTCGTCAAGGCGCCACCGGTCAAGCAAGTCACCGCCGTCGGGCCAGGCGGCGAGCCCGTCACCGTGGCCGCCGCCGCTGACGGCAGCGACGCTCAGGTCCCCGACAAAATTCCGTACATCGTCATCGTCGTCGACGAGTTCTCCGACCTCATGATGCAGCAAGGTAAAGACGTGGAGGCCGCCGTCGCGCGTCTCGCACAGAAGGCACGCGCCGCCGGCATGCACGTCATCCTCGCGACGCAGCGACCGAGCGTCGACGTCATCACCGGCATCATCAAGGCCAACTTCCCCACGCGCATCGCGTTCCGCGTGTCGCAGAAGGTCGATTCACGGACGATCTTGGACGAGCAGGGCGCCGAACATTTGCTCGGGCGCGGCGACATGCTGGTCAAGATGAACGGCACCAACGAGACGCGACGCGTGCAGTGCCCGTTCGTGAGCGAAGAGGAAGTGCAGAAAGTGACGGACTTCCTTCGCCTCCAAGGAACGCCCGTTTACGACGAGAACATACTGAAGCCGCGCGACGACGAGAACGCCGAAGACGCGGACGACGAGACGGAGCAGGATGCGCTCTACGATTCGGCCGTGCGCATCGTCGCCGACACGCGGCGTTGCTCGACGTCGTGGCTGCAGCGCAAGCTGAACCTCGGCTACAACCGCGCCGCTCGCATCGTCGAAACCATGGAGAAGCGCGGCCTCGTCGGCCCTGCCAACGGAGCCAAAGAGCGCGAGGTGCTCATCAGCTCGCTCTAACACTACTGCTGCGGATTTCTCGCTACCAGATCGATCGTCGGAGCGGGCATACGCCAACTCAAGGACTGACCGAACAGGCAGATTTGGGGTGCTCTCGGCTCGAGCGGCGAGCGGTGGCGGCTCGTTCTGTCCGAAACTAGGTGGTTCCGACAGCCTCGCCGTATTTTACGTTGGGTCTCAGCCATTTTGGAAGATCGTGATCTGCTCCTGCCAAAGTCTGCAGCGGTAGTACTAAGTGAAGTGACCGAGCGACGCGAGCCGGCAGCGCTTGCCCGGCGCAGCGCGGGAGCCGGCGGCTCCGTCGTGGTCACTCTCGAGATCGAACGGCCGCCGATCGATCTCGATTCGGCCGATCTGCTGGCGAGCATTCGCCACGAAAGTGCTAACACTACCGAGTTCCGCGCATGGTCCGGCAGCACTTGGTCGTGATGGGAGGGGGGCTCGCCGCGGCTTTGGCTGCAGCGTTTTCGTTCGTCGTGAGTCATCGCGCAGAGCTGCCCGAGCCGTCCGCGCTCGCGCTCGCGTCGGAGGCGCCGGACGCCGGCAAGCACAAAGGGGCACGCGCGCGCGACGGAAAAGTGACCTCGGGGCCGCCCAGCATGCTGCACCTCGACGCACGGCACACCAACCGGAGCCCGTTCTCCGGACCCGAGACGCGTCGCGTGGCCTGGACCTTCGACACCGGTGGGCCCATCGAGGCCGCACCCGTCGTCCTCGGCGACGGACGCATCGTCGTCGCGTCGCTCGTTGGCAAGCTCTTCTATCTGAGCGAGCAAGGGAAGCTCGCCTACAGCGTCGATCTCGGCGATCGCATCTACGCAACACCCCTCGTGCACCCCGACGGCATTTTCATCGGTTCCGACTCGCACAAGTTTTTCGCTTTGACGCCAGGGGGATCGGTTCGGTTTCAGCTCGATGCCCACAACGACGTCGACACGGGCGCGGCGTTGACGCCGTGGGGCGGCATCGTTTTCACGAGCGGCAAGATGCTCTACGCCTCGAAGCCCGACGGCACGGTGCTGTGGCGCGTGAAGGCCAAGCGCAAGTGCTACTCGTCGCCCGCCATAGGCGACGACGGCACCGTCTATTTCGGCTCGCAGGACGATCACGTCTATGCCGTGACGCCCGACGGCAAGGTTCGTTGGAGCGTCGATCTCGGCGGCGACGTCGATGCGTCGCCCGCGGTACAAGACGACGGCACCGTGATCGTTGGCACCGACCGAGGTGAAATCGTGGCCCTGGCGCCGGAATCGGGGGCCGTTCGATGGCGCGCCGACGTGGGTGGTCACGTGCGCGGCGCCCTTTCGCTCGGGCGCGACGGGAGCATCTTCGCCGGTGTGTACGGTCCGGCGCCCAAGCTCGTCGCGCTCGATCCGGAGGGCAACGTCGTCTTTCGCTTCGCCGTCCAGGGCACGGGGGCGCCGGAGTTCGGCATCCACGGGGGTCCAGTCGAAGATGCCGAGGGTCGCCTTTACTTCGGCGCGCAAGACGACCGCGCCTACGCGCTTCGTCCCGATGGAACGCTGCTCTGGAAGTTCGAAACGGGCGGCGACGTGGACGCGCCGATCGTGATCACGCCCCAAGGGATGCTCCTCGTGGGATCCGACGACGGCAAACTGTATGCGCTTTCAGGGGAATAATGGGGGGGCACGGCGGTCTTAGGAGTGTCCCCATATC
>DATEMX010000075.1:0-2717 GCA_035275365.1 Polyangiaceae bacterium
ATGCAGCCAGGCGATTTCCGCGGCGTCACCGCCGATCCGTCGAAGCCCTTGCCCACGCCGGCCGAGCCAACGCCAAAGCCGTCGCTCGAGGCGCCCGCGAAGCCCGCTGCCGCCGCGCGCCCGAAAGCGCCTCCGCCACTCGGGCCCCAAATGGCTGCGCCCGCCGCTCTGCCGGCGGCAGCGCCGGTGCTCGCCACGAGCGAGCCCACCGCCAAGGGCGAAGGCGATGTGCCCGTCAAAGCGGGCGGCCAAGCCGCGCACGAGATAGCCTCGGGAGAAACCACCGAAGCGACCGCGCCCGCTGAGCCGAGCGAGCGAGAATTCGACACGACCTCGGCCCGCGCGGCCATCGAGGAAGCGGGGCAGCGTGCGGCCGGTTGCCGGACGATCGACGCGCCCGCGGGAGCCGCGCGCCTGGCGATCACGTTCGCGCCAACCGGGCGGGTCACTTCGGCCGTCATCGATTCCGGCCCGTTCGCCGGCACGCCCGCGGGCGCCTGCGTGGTTTCCAAGTTTCGAACGGTGCAGGTACCCCCGTTCGACGGCGAGTCCGTCACCGTGCACAAGACCATCGCCTTCTAACACTACTGCTGCAGACTTTGGCAGTAGTGCTAACTACGCTCTCTCAAAATGAAGTTCATTGACGAGTGCCAGATCAAGGTGATCGCAGGCGACGGGGGAAACGGCTGTGTTGCCTTCCGTCGCGAGAAGTACGTGCCCCGTGGAGGACCGTCGGGCGGCGACGGTGGGCAGGGGGGCGACGTCGTCTTCATCGGCGATCCTGGCATGTCCACACTATACGACTTGGTGCACCAGCACACGCTCCGCGCCGAGCGCGGCGAGCACGGCCAAGGCAAGGACTGCTACGGGCGCGGCGGCGCCGACCTCGAGGTGCGCGTTCCCGTGGGCACCCAGGGCTTCGACGTTGCCACGGGCCACAAGGTCTTCGACATCACCGAGCCCACGCAGCGCGCGATCGTGGCGCGCGGGGGACGGGGAGGTCGAGGTAACATTCACTTCGCGACGCCCTTCGATCGCGCCCCGCGCCGCGCCGAGCCCGGCGAGATCGGCGAAACGAAGGACTTTCGCCTCGAGCTCAAGGTTTTGGCCGACGTGGGTATTTTGGGATTTCCCAACGTGGGCAAAAGCACGTTCATCCGCGCCGTGTCGCGCGCCACACCCAAGGTCGCCGACTATCCTTTCACGACGCTCGTGCCGCACCTCGGCGTCGTGTCCCTCCCGGGCGACGACGGCGGGAGCAACCACTTCGTCATCGCCGACATTCCCGGTCTCATTCCGGGCGCGAGCGAAGGCGCGGGCCTCGGGATTCGCTTTCTCAAGCACCTCGAGCGCACGCGCGTGTTCCTGCACATGGTGTCGCTCGATCCCTCCGAGGGCCGTGATCCGGTAGCCGACTATACCGCCCTTCGCAAAGAGCTCACGCGGTTCGATCCCGAGCTCGCGAGCCGGCCCGAAATCGTGGCGCTTTCGAAAGGCGACCTCACCGATGTGCGCGAGGCGTATCCGGCTCTCAAAGCCAAATTCAAGCGCAAGAACGTCACCCTCCATCTCCTGAGCGCCCCCACGAAGCAGGGGACCAAAGAGCTGCTTTTTGCGCTGTGGCAGAAGCTCGGCGAGGAGCGCTCCCGCAGCTAATTTTTGTGGTAGGAAAAGGGCGCGATGGGCTTCGAGAGCGTGCTCGGCCAAAGCGCGGCCATAGGAACCCTCGAGCGAGCCCTCGCGGGCGGCAAAGTCCACCACGCCTACCGCTTCGAGGGTCCGAGCGGCGTCGGCAAAGAGATGGCGGCGTTCGCGTTCGCGCAGGCGCTCGTGTGCACGACCCCGCCGAAAGATGGGCAGGCGCACGCGGCTTGCGGGCAGTGCAGCGCCTGCACGCGCGCCGTCACGTTGACGACCGAGCCGCCGCACGTCCCCGTGCACCCGGACGTAATCTTGCTCGAGCGCGCCCTCTACTCCGCCGAGGCGCTGCGCCGCTCGCGCGTCGAGGTCGCGGAGATTTCGGTCGACCAAATCCGGCGCCTCGTGCTCGAGCGGGCGAGCTTTCCACCCCACGAAGGCAAGGCGCGCGTCTTCATCATGCGGCGCGCTCACGAGCTCTCCATCTCGGCCGCCAACGCGCTGCTCAAGACGCTCGAAGAGCCGCTCGCCGCCACCTATTTCGTTCTCATGACCGACCGCGGCAACGAACTGCTCACCACCGTTCGTTCGCGCACGCAGCTCGTGAGGTTTGCCCCCCTCGGCGAGTCGCTCGTCCGCGGCATTCTCGAGAAGCGGGGCGTCGCCGCGGAGACGGCACAGATGGCCTCCGAGCTCTCCGCGGGCAGCGCCGCAACGGCGATCGATCTCGCCGATAGCGAGGCCTCGGCCGAACGACGCGCGTTCATCGAGGCCGCCATCGGCGCCGCGCAGAGCTCAGATCTCGGCGCGGCCGTCGCGCTCTCCGACGCAAGGGCGCGCGACAAAGAGGTCCTGAAGGACAGGCTCGCCGCGCTTTCGGCGTATTTCGCCCGCCGGGGGCGCAGCGTCATCGCGACCGATCCGGCGAAAGCTACCCGCGCCGCGCACGCCTACGAGGTCGTGGCGAACGCCATCGACGAGCTTACGCGAAACGGGTCGCCGGCCCTGGTCCTCGAGACGATGGTGGCCAAACTCCGGCGCGAGCTATAGTCTGCCGCAGAGGTCCCTTGCTTCCTGTC
>DATEMX010000076.1:0-2551 GCA_035275365.1 Polyangiaceae bacterium
AGCGGCCGCGACCACCGGAATCGGCGTCGCGTTCCTTCTACTTCTCGCCACAGCGGGCAGCGCGCAAGCGCAGTCGCGGTTCGGCGACAAAGGGCAGCTCGTGATCACCGGAGAAAACCTTTTTGCCCTGTCCACCGAGAAGTTGGTCCAGGCGACGGGCGCTGGCGACCAGACCTTGACGAGCAACCGGTTCGGCTTCCTCTACAGCCAAGGAGGTGGACCGGTCTCGCCCCACGGCCCCCAGGTGGGAGGCCATTACTTCATCATTCCGCAGCTCTCGATCGGCGCCACCATCGGCTACGAGTCGCGTGGTGGTTCGCTTGAGGCCCCTGTCGGCGGCAACGTCGTCGTGAAACGCGATACCACCGATTTCTCGACCTTCATTTTGATGCCCAAGGTGGGCTACGCGCTCATGTTCAACAACATCATCGGCTTCTGGTTCCGCGGGGGCGTTGGCTATTTTCGCGCGGGTCAAAGCAATCCGAACGACACCAACGATCGGGACTCCTACAGCTTCTTGCTGCTCTCGGCCGACGCGCTCTTCGTCGTGAGTCCGGTACCGCATTTTGGTTTCTACGTAGGTCCGCAAGCCGACCTCGCCGTGACGGGTTCGTTCAGCAACCGAGAGCGCAATGTCGAGAGTTCTTGGAGCGCCGGGTACCGCTCGCTCGGCCTGGGGCTCGGCCTTTTGGGGCACTTCGATCTGTAGGCGGCGCCACCAGGCGGGGCCGCAGCGGTTTTCGCCTATCCGGGGCACGCCACGCGAGTGAATTCGATCTCGAGATCGACGTATACCGCCCGGTTTCCGTAGGGAAAACCCTCATGCCCCGTGATCCGCGTGAAGGAGCCCCTCTCGCTCGAGCGCGCGTCGGACCTCGCGCGCGATGGCGACCGCGCCAGGCGCGTCGCCGTGCACGCAGAGCGACTCGATGTCGCCGCTGCGCGCTAGGTTCAAGGCCTGCTCGCGACAAAGCGCCGCGTCCTCGACGAGATCGCCTTCGTCACCGCGCGCGATGAGCTTGCCGTCGCGGTAACCCCGGTCGGCGAACCCCTCACGGGCGTAGGGCAATTGGCGCTCGTGGCTCTCGGCTGACCAGTGCCCCCACGGCGGCCCCACGACGACGAGCCGATCGGGCCACGCCGCTACGACGGCGTCGAGCACGGCGGCAGCGATCTCGGGGTTCTCCGCTCCCGCGTGGTAGAGCGCGCCGTGCGGTTTCACGCCCCACAGCGAACCCCCTGTCTCTCGAACGATCTGCGCAAGCGCGCTCACTTGATCGACGATCGACTCGTAGAGCATCGACAGCGGGATGGCCATGCGAGCGCGCCCGAAATGATCGGGATCGGGGTACGACGGATGCGCGGCGAGGCGCGCCCCGTGGGCGATGGCCAAGCGCACCGCGTGGCCCATCGACGCGGCGTCGCCCGTATGACCGCCGCACGCGACGTTCACCACCGTGGCGAGCGCGTAGAGCTCGTCCGACTCGCCGGGCAACTCGCCGAGATCGATGTTCAAGTCTACGAGCTTCACGTCGTTTCTTTTGTCCCGTCGATCGGCGCGCGGCAAGCGTCGATTCGGCGAGCTCAGTCGGGCACCGGGACCATGTCGATCTGCAGAAACACGGGTGTTTCGCGGGCCTCGATGAGCGCGTCCCACGCGAAATAGCCGGTCCTTTCGACCGAGATCCGGTGGCGGCCGGGCGGGAGCGCGACGCCGCGAGCTGCCACGAACGCGAGCGCGCCGACGGGGATGTCGTCGATGGTGACTTGCGCGTCGGGCACGTTGCCGCGCACGCGCAGCGAAACCGTCGGCGGCGGGTAAGCGCTGAGCTGGCAGCCGCCCAGCGAGGCCGCGAGCGCCCCGAAGACGAAGAACCGGCGCATCACTCCCACTCGATGGTACCCGGGGGTTTCGACGAGATATCGTAGACGACGCGGTTGACACCCTTGACCTCGTTGGTAATGCGCGCCGAGATGCGCGCCAGGAGCTCATGGGGGAGGCGCGCCCAGTCGGCCGTCATGCCGTCGCTCGAGTGCACAGCGCGGATGGCGATCGTTTCGTCGTAGGTTCGGCTGTCGCCCTGCACGCCGACCGAACGCACCGGCAGGAGCACGGCGAAGCTCTGCCAGAGCGACTCGTAGAGGCCCGACGCGCGGATCTCTTCTTCGACGATGGCGTCGGACTTCCGTAAGGGCCTGAGGCGCGCCTCGGTGACTTCGCCGAGGCAGCGCACGGCGAGGCCCGGTCCAGGGAAAGGTTGTCGCCAGAGCAGCTCGCGCGGCAGACCCATGGCCGCCCCAACCTCGCGGACCTCGTCTTTGAAGAGCTCGCGCAGCGGCTCGACGAGGCCGAGGTGCATGCGCTCGGGCAAGCCGCCCACGTTGTGGTGGCTCTTGATGACGGCGCTCGGACCCTTGAGTGAAACGCTTTCAATTACATCTGGATACAGCGTACCTTGCACGAGCCACTTCACGTCGGGGACCTTGGCGGCCTCGTCTTGGAAGACATCGATGAAGATACCGCCGATGACCTTGCGTTTTCGTTCGGGAT
>DATEMX010000077.1:0-17166 GCA_035275365.1 Polyangiaceae bacterium
TTCGCCGGAGCGGCAATCGCGACCCGCTCCCGATCGAGCGGTTCGACCGCGCCGACCTTGCCGAGCCAGGGGATGGGCGCGACGTGCTCGGCGTCGAGGTGCTGCGTCATCGCTACACCTCCTTCATGCGCAGGTTTTCCCAGAACATCGTTCCGAGACCGCGCTCGTGGCCCATCTTCAGGTAGGGAACGTTCTCGCGCTTCTGCCCGATGAGATCGACGCCGTACGAATCGGCGGCGACCTGATCGACGGTGGCGATGACGGTGTTCAGCTCGCGCGTGTCGTCGACGTTACCGCCTTGCGGCCCGTTGCGAATGAGCACGCGCGTGGCGTCGACCACGACCAACGTGGGGCGCATGAAGGTGGCGAGATCCGCTACGGAAACGTCGATGTTCTGATGGAGCCGATTGCGGCGCCCGCCGAGCGATCCGTACCAATTTTTCATCGCGCCCGTGTATTTCGCGAGGTTGTGATGCTTGGCCACGGGCACGTTGATGAGCTTGTCGGCCGAGACGAGCGGCGTGTAGACGGGCCACTCGTCGAGCACCTCGCCGTTCAAGCGCATGGTGCGAAAGCGGTGCTCGGCCGGGATGATCACGTCGGCCCCGAGCTTGTAGGCGGCACGCCAAATGCCGGAACGCTGAAAACACCGGTTGGGATCGTTGCATGAGGCGTCGGTGACGACGACCCGCTTGGCTCCTGCCTCGAAGGCCATCTGCACGACGGTGGCGACGACCTCGGGGTTCGAGTTGGCCGCGTGGATGGGCATCCGATCCCAACCGATGTTGGGCTTGACGACGACGATGTCGCCCCGTGAAATAAAGCGCTTCATCCCGCCGAGCGCGTCGACGGCCGCGCGCGTCAACGTTGCGGGATCAGCGGAGGATTTCGAGACGACGAGCTCGGGAAGCTCGAGCCCCGGCGATGCCTTCAGGCGAAAGTCGCGCACCTGCCGAATCCCCTCGGCGCGATGGACGTCGATACCGCCGTGATCCCACTTCCAACGCCCCAGCGCCGCGGCGCCTCCGAGAACGAGGCCTGCGGCGCCGAGGCGCTGAATGACCTCGCGGCGAGAGGGATTTTCAGCCATCGGCTACCGCAGGTTTGTAGCTCGAAACAGGCTAGCCCAGCAAGTTACGGCCGTTCGCGCCCGGTTTCGTCGTTTCCGAAGGCAGCAAATGATCGGGAGGGCGGCAGAAAAAACGAATGGGGGCGATATCCCCCGAGCGGGCAGAGCCTGCTTGCGCGGAGCTCCGATCGAGGCTAGATCGCCCGTCCCACTTTGGTCAGGCAGGAAGAAGGCAGGACATGAAAGAAGGCATCCACCCGGAATACCCGGGCGCGAAGGTGACGTGCGCTTGCGGCAACGTGTTCGTGACGCGTTCCACCCGAGGCGACCTCGCCATCGACGTGTGCTCGAATTGCCACCCGTTTTATACGGGCAAGCAAAAGCTGATGGACACCCAGGGCCGCGTCGATCGCTTCCGCCGCAAGTACGAGAAGACCGTTCCCGCCGCGAAGTAGGGGAAGTTCTCTCGGCGTCGTGGCTCGGGCGAGCTATAACGTGCGTTAGCCATGGCAGAGACCGCGCAGCGCCCATACATCGGCGGACAAGCCGTCATCGAAGGGGTGATGATGCGTTCGCCCCAGTCTTTTTCCATCGTCGTGCGGCGCAAGTCCGGCGAGCTGGTCGTGCGCGAGCGCCCCGTCGTTCGCGGGTTGCTGGGCCCGCCGCCGAATCCCTCGCGTTGGCCGTTCGTTCGCGGCATCGCGACGCTCGTCGAATCGCTCAAGCTCGGCGGTGAGGCGCTCCGGTTTTCGTCGGAGATCTACGAACGCGATCACCTCGACGAAGGAGAGCCGCCCAAAGGCTCCTCCATCACGTCCGTCCTCCTCACGATCGCCGCGCTCGCTGCGCATGAGCCCGATCCCGAGCGAGGCGCGGGCGCCGCGCCGCCCGAGGGGGGTCGCAAGCTCTTGTCGTTCATCACCATCGCCTTCGCCATCGGGCTCTTCGTGGTGCTCCCGCAAGCCGCCGCCGCGCTCGCCAATCGCGGAGCGGGCCTCGAGCTCGACGTTCGCTCGCCCTGGTTTCAGGCGATGACGGGCGGGTTCAAGATGGCAATCGTGGTCGGCTATCTGCTGCTCATCCGCCGCGTGCCCGAGATTCGACGCGTCTTTCAGTACCACGGCGCCGAGCACAAGACGATCAGCACCTACGAAGCGGGCGAAGCGCTCGCCGTCGTCAACGCACGCGCCAAGACGCGGCTCCACCCGCGCTGCGGCACCACCTTCCTCGTGATGGTCGCGCTCGTTTCGATCGTGGTCTTTTCGGCCGTTGCTCCGCTCTTGCCCCACTTTCGCGTGGGCGGCGTGGTCGAAAACCTCCTGCTCCTCGTTTTGAAGCTCCCTTTTCTCCCCGTCATCGCGGGGGTTACCTTCGAGATTCAGCGGGTCTTCGCCAGCTACTGCACCACCGGCCCCCTGCGAGCTCTCCTGTGGCCGGGGTTTCTCGTGCAAAAGATCACCACCATCGAGCCCGACGACGACCAGCTCGAAGTCGCGCTCGCGTCGCTGCAGGCCACGCTCTGGCGCGAGCGAGCCGCGAGCTTTGCGCCGGCCGACGCGACGGATCGCTCCTTCGTCGACTACGCCGCCCTCTCCGCCGACCCTGGCTACGTCCGAGTGGCCTGAGCGGCCCCGTCATGCTCCCGATCGACAAGCTCGAGGCCGTTGCGCGCCGATTCAGCGAGGTGGAAAACCTGCTCTGTTCGCCGTCGGTCCTCTCGAATCAAAAGCAGCTTCAGCAATTGAACCGCGAGCGGGCGGAGATCGAGCCGGTCATCGCCGCTTTCAACGAGTGGCGCGAGCTCGATAAGCGGATCCGCGAAGACAAAGAAGCGCTGAACGATCCCGACCTTCGTGAGCTTGCCGAAGCAGAGCTCCCCGGTCTGCAAAAACAAGCCGAAGAGCTGGCCGACAATCTCAAGCTCCTGCTCTTGCCGTCGGATCCCAACGACAAGAAGAACGTCATCCTCGAGATTCGAAGCGGCGAGGGCGGCGAAGAGGCGGCGCTCTTCGCCTACGATCTCTTCCGGATGTACTCGCGCTACGCGGAGACGCAACGCTGGCGCATCGAGATTCTCAACGTGAGCGAGTCGCAGACCGGCGGCTACAAGGAGGTCATCGCGCAGGTCAACGGGACCGCCGTCTACTCGAAGCTCCGCTTCGAAGGCGGCGTTCATCGCGTTCAGCGCGTGCCGGCCACGGAGACGCAAGGGCGCATTCACACCTCGACGGCCACCGTCGCCGTCATGCCCGAGGCCGAGGAGGTCGACGTGCAGATCGACGACAAAGACCTCAAGATCGACATCGCTGCTTCGGGCGGGCCTGGCGGCCAGGGCGTGAACACCACCAACAGCGCCGTGCAGATCATGCATTTGCCCACCGGCATGATCGTGAAGTGCCAAGACGAGCGATCGCAGCTCAAGAACAAGGCCAAAGCCCTCAAGATCTTGCGCGCGCGCCTGCTCGACATCGAGCGCGAGCGCCAAGACGCGGCGATTAGCGCCGAACGCCGCACGATGGTGGGCTCGGGCGAGCGCTCGCAGAAAATTCGGACCTACAACTACCCGCAGAACCGCGTCACCGATCATCGCATCGGTCTCACGCTCTACAAGCTCGATCGCATCGTCGAGGGTGACGTCGACGATCTCATCAACCAACTGCGGACGCATCGGCAGGCTGAGCTGCTCTTCGCGGGCGGGCTCGGTGCGCCCCCGAAGCGGGGTTTGGCGGAGGACGACGCGTGAGCGAGAGCGTCGACAGAGACGCGCTCTTGTGCGCCCTCGTGCTCGCTCCGGTCACGTTTTCTCGCAATCGCTTTTTTGGGCTCTTCACCGAACCCTGGGCGCGGCGCACGCGATCGCGCGCGGCGCAGCTCCGGACGATCGTCCGCCACTTCTCGTCGCAAAAGATGGGGGCGGTGCTGCGCGAGGTGCGTCCCGAGCGCGACGGGTCGGCGACGGTTCGCTACGGCGTGCCCGATCTCGCCCTCGAGCGCACGGCCATGCTCGATCCGCTCGAGCTCGCCGTCGTGCGCTTTGCGCTGTCGCGCCGGCCCGAGGCGATCTCCGACGAAAGTCGCAGCACCATGCGCCTCACCGACGACGACCGCGCGCGCGTGGAGACGTCGCTCGCCAAGCTCGGCAAGCGCCTCGGCCAAGGTTTTAGCAGTGCTGCGCCTTCGATGCAGCCCACGGGAGACTCCTGATGTGCCTCTTCTGCAAGATCGCCCACAAAGAAACTCCGGCCAAGCTCCTCTTCGAGACCGACGACATCGTGGCGTTCTCGGACATCAACCCAGTCGCGCCGACGCACGCGCTCGTCATCCCGAAGAAGCACATCGAGTCGCTGAACGACGCGAACGAAGAAGACGCCGCCCTGCTCGGTGAGCTCTTGCTCGCCGCGAAGCGCGCGGCGCACGAAGCGGGCCTCGAGAAGGCAGGCTGGCGCGCCGTCGTGAACAACGGCGCGGGCGCGGGCCAGAGCGTCTTTCACGTGCACGTGCACGTGCTCGGCGGTCGCACGATGACTTGGCCTCCGGGCTAAGTTCGGCCACCTTCTCCCTGGGATGAGCGGGGTGAGAGGCTCAGTTCGCGCAGGGGCAGGTATCGACGTTGTGTCGGCATTGCAGCTGATAGAGCGCCGCAAGATGAAGTACATCCCTGTCGAGTCGAGCGGCTCGACGAAGCACGACAAGGGGCGCAGTCCCTGCCGCTTTTTTTCCGTTCACCGACGGAACGCAGCGGGCCTACGACGACGGAGGCGAGCAAGGGATGTTCGTCACGCGAGCCAGGCGCTTGGCCTCGCGCCAGGGAGATTTACCGGGCGCAGCGCGCCCCGAGAAAGCTCGCGCGCGCGCCGGGGGCGTTGCCTCCACGCACCGATGCTCGAAGGTTTCCGCCGCTCATGTTGAACGCTCCGCCGCGCACGGCGCGCGTAATCCTATCGGCGAGCTCGGCGCAGTTCACGCAATTTTGGATCCCGAAAGGCTCGACCAGCCAGTCGAGTGTCCACTCCGACAAGTTACCGGCTAGGTCGGAGTGCCCCCACGCACCGTCTCCCTTGGGCGAGCGCGAGCCGACCGCTAGGATGTCTGCCGATGCACACCCCGCATCGCCGTCGGCGGAGCAACCCATCACGGCGTACGTCGGATCGATGGTTTCGCCCCACGGGTACTCGCGCTGGTCCACGCCCCCCGACGCGGCGTAGTTCCATTCGGCTTCGGTCGGGAGGCGGGCGCCGTCCCACGCGCAGAAAGCAAAGGCCTCGTACCAGGTGATGCAGTTGATGGGCCTATTTTCGCCGATCTCGCTCGTAGCGGTGAACGTCCGATAAGCCGAGTCGCACTCCAGCGCGTACTTGAGCGCGGCCGTATCTTTCGCGAGGTCTTCGTTCCACGCCGCGGACCACCCGCTCCCTTTGATCAAGGGGTGAGCTCCGTCCCCTTCTCGAGGTGGACTGGCCT
Organism: Polyangiaceae bacterium; assembly: GCA_035275365.1. Lineage (GTDB taxonomy): Bacteria > Myxococcota_A > Polyangia > Polyangiales > Polyangiaceae > DASWDH01. The sequence continues at coordinate 5,531 of DATEMX010000077.1, forward strand.
GCGTCCCTTTCCCCGCGTCGACGAAGGCTCTGAAACGACCGACCGTGATCTCGTAGCGGTCGAGTGAGAAGCTCGCGATCTCAGCCGAGTAGCTCGAATCAGCGAACGTCATCTTGTCGTAGCTCCGGCGGAACGTTCCACCGGCCACGAGGGGGCTCGCGCAGCAGGTCTCCTTCCCCGACGCGCCGCAGTTGGCCGCGAGGTTTTTGCAGCTCGGCAAGGGAACGCACATGCCGCCCGAGCACCCAGGAGCCTCCGAGCTCGAGCACGCGGGCTCGTCGCGCCAGCTGCCGTTGGGATCGCACACGCGCGGCGTGCGTCCCACGCACTCTCGTGCGCCGGGTTGGCACTCCGACGGTCCGTCACTACCGGCATCGCGCGGCGCAAGAGGGAGATCTTCGATTCCGATGACCGAGCGACACGAGGCAGCGCCGACGGCGACGACGAGCCAACTGGTTGCTACGGAGACCAACCCGCGCATCAATACTTTCCTTGCCAGACCATGCCCGCAGAACCCTGCCCGACGGCGGGAGCTACTGTCCAGGCCGTGCTGCTCGAGCTCGAACCGCCCGAGGTGAGCCAGATGATCGCTCCCGCGACCAATCCGGCCGCCCCGACACCGAACCCGATGGTCGCCAGATCCGCGGCGCGCCCCGCGCCCTGTCCTTTCTGCACGCTCTCGGGTGAGCAGCCTACCGGCGTGCATCCGCTCTGCGCCGCGCTCCAATCGGAGTTGGCTTTGAGCCCGAGGATGGTGCCCATCGCGATTCCGGTCAGCGCCACGCCGCCCGCGGTTGCTAGGAGCAAGAGAGGCGGGCGCCGTGACTCGGTGCCCGTCGAGACGACGGCTTCATTCTGCTTTTCGAGCGCTGGGATCTGCACCTCTACCGTCGCGTCTGTCCCCTCCACGTGAACCGTCGTCGTCCATTTTTTATAGCCGGGCGCCGATGCATCGACGACGTGATCACCGGGATCGACCGGTAGCGGGAATCCCCAGAGCGCCCGATCGACGGGCGTCCCATCGCGTGTCAGCGCGAGCCCTTCGATTCGGCTCGCCTTCTGCGCCGTGATCGTCATCTTCGAGAGTGTTTTTTCCAGCGCCCCTGCTCGCTGCTGCGCGACTCGTTCGCGCCGCGTATCGCCCATTTTGCGAGCCTCCTGCGCTGCCTCTCGAAATTGCGCCCACGAGCTTGCGGTCTGCCCGTTCTTCTCGTAGCAGTCGGCCAGGTTCATCATCGTACCGAGCGCGGGATCGAGATTCTGGCTTGCTGTGAACTTCGGGCACGCTTCGCGATAGTTCCTGGCGGCAAGAAGGCGCCGCCCTTCTTCGAAGAGCGCCTCGGCGGCGGCCTTGTTGCCCCCCGAAGGCGCCTGTGCTCTCGCCGCCGGCCCGGTGAGCAACGCCGGCAACACGACGACGAGAGCGACGCTACGTCGGCAGCGGCGATCCAGCATTACCGGGTCGGATCTTGGCGCTGTCAGATCGCGATCGGCAATTGCCGCGCGTACGCACTCAACGAAACGGCGAGGCCATCGGAAGTGGTCTTTCGAAACGGAATCGCCGCAAGGCCTCGCCTCTTCGGCGTCGCCGGTAGCCAGTTCTGCCTGTGCACTGCGCTTCGCTTCGTAGGTCTCCGTCCACTCCGTCACGCTCAGTCCTTGAGTGGGCCTATGGCTACTCCGATCCAACGATCTGGCAGTGACGATCTGACCCGGTAGTGCTAGGTTGGCGGGCGATCTGGGGTACACGTCTCACTTCACGCAAACGACGTGGAGAAGCGTGCCGTCGGATTCTCCCACGAACCAGCCCCCCGAGTAACCGCGGGCACCACAGGCCCGATTGGCCATCACGCCACAATTTTGTGCGTGGGCAGGATTGGCGATGCATTGGGCATAGAAATCGCCGCTGGTGATGTTGAAGCCCGTCACCGACGTCAAAGCGGGCTTGGCCTCCAGAGCTGCAACCTTCGCCGTTAGCGCCGTCAGCTGGGTCTGAGCCATGGTCATCTGCCCTTGCAAGGTGGCGATCTGCGTCTGCAGCGCCGTGACCTTTTGCTCGAGCGCCGTCTCCTTGCCTCGTATGTCATGCAGCGTCGCCAGGAGTGCGCCCGCTGGCTCGGCGCAATATTGTGAAAAGCTCGCGTAAGGCACCGTCCCCACGCGAAACCGCGGTTGAATGACGTCGGTTCCGTCGATGATCACCTCGAGCCAGAGATCGTTGTGATCGCGGAAGAAGCCAGGAGTGAGCGAGGAAGCCGCGCCCGCATCGCCCGCCGGCACCATCCCTCCGTCGGAAACGTCGGGCGCGAGCTCGCCGAGGTAGACGATGAAATCTCCCTTGGTGACCATGAGGCCTTCACGTCTCTCGGTGTAGAGCGCAACACCTCCCGTGCTCGCGGTGAAGAGAGCGAACGACAGATCGTGGGCTCCCTCGACCGGCGTTCCGCTGGCGTCGCGCAGGTGCCCTTGCACGGGCACCATGGTCGGTATAGCAGCCCACGCGGAGCCGGCCAAAAACCACAGGCCGAGCGCGATGAAGGTGGTGAAGACTGCCGAACGAAACCTCATGACCACTCACTCCTCGTTGGGAACGCAGCCTAACACTACTGTCACAGACTTTGGCAGGAGCAGATCACGAACGAGCCGCACGCCTCGCCGCTCCTCGCTCGATCACCCCAAATCAGCCTGTGCACTGCGCTTCGCTTCGTAGGTCTCCGTGGACTCCGTCCACTCCGTCACGGTCAGTCCTTGAGTTGGCGTATGCCCGCGCCGACGATCGATCGGGTAGCGAGAAAATCTGCGCCAGTAATGCTAAATCAACGTTCGCGATTCGCGAGCACGTCCGTTTAGCGGCGATTTTGAAATACGTCATCGTCCGTCGATGGGCGAGGTGCAGTCGGCCGGGGCGACTCCGGAGCGACCGGCTTGCCTGCAGGTTTGGTATGGATGGGCGGCGATCGGGTCGAGATGCGCTGAGCCCCGGCGTCGGCGGCCCCGGTCGGGTGCGTCGCGATCTCGCCGTTCGGTTCGGCGGCCCCGGTCGGATGCGTCGCGACCTTGCCGTTCGGTTCGGCGGCCGACGGCGAAGGCGATCCCGAGGGGGCGCCCTTCCGCGCTTCCGCGGCGAGAGGTGCCGCCAAGATCGCCGGCGGCGCGGGCTCGACTCGATTCGCCCGCAAGGCGATCACCACCGCCACCACGGCGAGCACGGTAGCGGCGCCCAACCCAACAGCCCACCTGGCCGGCCCACCGGGCTTGGCACGATGCCACCAAGAGCCGAGCGTCTCACCGCTGGGCGAGCGATCGGGGTAGGAGCTCGGGCTCGCCGTCGAGGCGGCGCGTCGGCTCAAGATGCGCGAGATGACCTCCGCCGATCCGGCGCCGCGGTCGGTGGCAAACGGGATGAGCGCTCGAGCGAGATCGCTGACATCGCCGAACCGATCAGCAGCGTTTTTCGCCAAGCAGCGCAAGATCACGGCTTCGAGCTGGGCAGGCACGTCGCGGCGAAACGTGGCCATCGGCGGAGGCGAGCCCTGGGTGATCGCCATACAGAGCTGGGGCAATGTATCTGCCATGAACGGCGGCCTGGCCGCCAAGAGCTCGTAGATAATCGCGCCGAGGGCCCAGATGTCCGATCGAGCGTCGGCGTCGCGAGTCGAGGCGAGCTGCTCGGGCGACATGTACACCGGCGAGCCCAATACGACCGACGTCTGGGTCATGTCGAGGGCCGGCGCGCCGGAAGCGCTCAATCCGGGCGTCACCTTGGAGATGCCGAAGTCGAGCACCTTGATCGATTTCGAACCGTCGGCGCGCTCGATGACGAACAGGTTGGAAGGTTTGAGATCGCGGTGCACGATCCCCAGGCTGTGCGCCTCGGCGATCGCCTCCGATGCTTGCAGCACGAAATCGACGGCCTCGCGGACGGCGATCTGACCCGTGCGTTCGACGAGCCAGGTGAGGTCGGTCCCTTCGAGGTACTCCATGACCATGTAGGGACAGCCGTTCGGCAAGCGACCGACGTCGCTGACCCTCGCGACATGCTCGCTCCTGATCTTGACGGCAGCGCGCGATTCTCGCGCGAACCGCGCCACCGCTTCGGGGTTCTCGAGGACCGCAGGCAGCAACATCTTGATGGCGACGCGATGCTCGAGCTCGACGTGCATGGCGGAGATCACCACCCCCATGCCTCCGCTGCCGATCACCCGCTCGGCCCGGTATTTGTCGAGCAGTAGGTCCCCTTCACGGATGCCCGCGACAATCTCGCCGGGCGGTGTCGGAGCGACGCTCATGAGCCGAGTGCCTTACTGGTTGCAGCAGATCTCGGGATGGCACCAGTTCCAATCGCCGTTGAACGCGGCGCCGCCGCTGTAAGGGCAGGATCCCGATCCTGGCGGATAGATGTAGCCCCCCAGACCCTTGCTGACCCAGCCGGTCGGGCACGCGCGCGCGAAGATGCAAAAAGGTCCCGCGCCGCCGGTGAACGAAATCGAGCCTCCCACGCTGAGATTCCCCGAGACGGTGAGCGGCCCGGGCGTATTCAAAGGATTGGCCAGCGCGGCTCTCGAAACGGCGCCATTGGCGATCATGGCACCGCTCACCGCGCCGCTAGGGATCGAAAACTGATTGTTCGAGAGCGACAGCCCGGCCCCTGCCGTGTAGGCGTACGACGCGGGAGCTTTCCCGCCCAGCGTGGCGGCGTCACCGCAGGACTGGGCAAAGGCCGCATAAGGCACCGAAGCGAGCCGGTATCTCGGCTGAATGATGTCGGTGCCGTCCACGACGACTTCGAGCCAGAGCGCCCCGCGATCACGAAACAGGGCGAGCGGGAGACCGAACGCGCCCGCGTCACCCGTGGATCCATCGACCACAGGGTTTCCGCTGAGCTCTCCCAAATAGACGATGAAATCGCCTCCGCGGATGGGGGTCGCCGGGCGAGCTTCGTTGTAAACGGCGATACCGCCGGAGCTCTTGTCATAGAGGGAAAACGCGAGGTCGTGCGGACCCTCGATGGGGTTGCCTGACGCGTCCATTAGGTGTCCCTGTACCGGAATCAGGGGAGGCGCCTCGGCACGAGCGATCGACGTCGCGCAGACCGCTGAAACGAGTATCCCTGTAAAGCTGGCTCGACGAAGTTTCATGGGTGATTCGAAGAAACGAAGGTGGATGGTTGTACGCTTCAAGCTCAAACGAGACTCGGCACTTAGGGAGGTCCGAGCACGAGCCCATAGCGGGCGCCCTTACCGGCCCCTTGTGGTTGCGGCGCGCCGAAGCTGAGCCACAGCCGAAAGTTGGAGGAGCGGCCCTGCCCGCCGCCAGACACCTGCGCGAAGGTTGGATCCGCCGGCGCAGCGACGCGCGGTCCCGTATCTACGGCGGGCTGGGCACCGTCCGAAGGGCCTGCGTCAATCGTGGGACTGCCGGCGGAGGGTTGCGTCTCGGAGCCGCTGCACGTCACGAGGCCGACGACGAGCGCCACCACCAGAAACAGCGGTGTTCGGGTCAGCCACACGCCTGTCGTCATTGTCGCGCCGTACCCTACCTCAGGGTGCCGGCTTTGTGAACGCCCATCGCACGGGCAACGCCTCGACGAGCTCGGGTACCTGTGCAACGTCCTCGTCGCGGGCTGTGCGATCGGCGAGCGGGCGTTCGTTCCGGTCGAGGCGGTCGTCGCCGTGGCGGCGGCCTGCAACCTCGGGCTCGAGCACCTGCTCGAGCTGGAGAAGGGCGAAAGGTCGAAGGAGGCCGGTGTGCTCGCGGAGCTCACGGCGAAGATAGTCGCGCGCGAAGCGCCGACAAAGTGTTCCGCGTCGGCTTTCACCTCTTTGGCGCGGCGGGAACGACAAAAAGAAGAAGGCGCGAGCCGGAACCTTCCGACTCGCGCCCGATCGAGCTGCGGTGACGCGCGCTTACTTGATGAACAAGATCTCCTGATAGGTCGGGAGCGGCCAGAGGTCGTCGGCGATGACGCCTTCGAGCGAGTCGGCGGCCTCACGAACCTTCAGCATGGCCGGCAAAACACCGGTGCAGAAGTGCTTGGCTTCGGCGAGGACGCTGTCGGCGCCGTGGTGCGACGTGGCCGTCTCGAGGCCAGCGAGCGAGCTTTGCAGTTTGCCGATGAGCTCCGAAACCTTGCCGAGGAGCGAGGTGTCGGGGGTCTGCCCGGCGGACTTCACGCTCGCCGCGATGCCGGCGAGCTCGCCCTGGTAGCGCAAGGCGGCCGGCAGGATGATGGTCTTGCCGATCTTGGCCGTTAGGTTCGCTTCGACGTTGACCGTCTTGCAGTATTGCTCGAGGTAGATGTCCGCGCGGCTGTGAAGCTCGCGGGGGCTCAGCACCTTGTATTTGTCGAACAGGGCCGTGACTTCTGGCGACTGCAGCACGGGCAGCGCGTCGATGGCGGTCTTGTAGTTCGGCAGCTTGCGCGTCTCGGCTTCGGCGTGCCACTCGGCCGAATACCCGTTGCCGTTGAAGACGACTCCGCCGTGCTGCGTGATGATCTCGGCGAGGACGTCTTGAATGGCGGCGTTGAGCTTCTTGCCGGCGGCCACGGCACCCTCGAGCTTGGTGGCGACGTAGTCGCACGACTCGGCGATGATGGTGTTGAGCGCGGCGAGCGGCTCACTGATTTGCTGGCCCGAACCGACCGCGCGAAATTCGAAGCGGTTGCCGGTGAACGCGAAGGGGCTCGTGCGGTTGCGATCGCCGGCGTCTTTGGGGAGCTTCGGCAGTGTATCGACGCCGATTTCGAGCATGCCTTTGGACTTGGACGACTTGGCGCCGCCCGCTTTGATCTGATCGAACACGTCGGTGAGTTGCTCGCCGAGGAAGATCGAGATGATGGCGGGGGGGGCCTCGTTGGCGCCGAGGCGATGGTCGTTGGCGGCCGTGGCGATGTTGGCGCGGAGGACGCCCGCGTACTTGTGCACGGCGCGAACGACGATGCCGCAGAACACGAGGAACTGAGCGTTGTCGTGCGGGGTCTCGCCCGGATCGAGGAGGTTACCCTGCGTCGAGTTACCGAACGAATAGTTGAGGTGCTTGCCCGAACCGTTGACGCCGGCGAAGGGCTTCTCGTGCAAGAGGCACACGAGGCCGTGCCGCTCGGCGACCGACTTCATCGTCACCATCACGAGCTGCTGATGGTCAGCGGCGAGGTTGGCGCTCTCGAACACGGGTGCGACCTCGTATTGGCTCGGAGCGACCTCGTTGTGGCGGGTCTTCACCGGCACGCCGAGTTTGTAGAGCTCGTTCTCGACTTCCATCATGAAGGCGAGGACACGCTCGGGGATGGTACCGAAGTACTGATCCTCGAACTCCTGGCCCTTCGGCGGCTTGGCGCCGAACAGCGTGCGGCCCGCGTTGAGCAGGTCGGGGCGCGCGTAATAGAAGTTCTTGTCGATGAGGAAGTACTCCTGCTCGGCGCCGCCGTAGGCGACGACCATCGCGGGCTTCTCGTGGCCGAAGAGCTTGAGGATGCGCTGCGCGTGCGTGTTGAGCGCCGACGCCGAACGGAGGAGCGGCGTCTTCTTGTCGAGCGCTTCGCCCGTCCAGGAGACGAACGCCGTCGGAATACACAGCGTCGTTCCGTTTTTCGATTCCATGACATAGGCGGGGCTCGTCACGTCCCAAGCCGTGTAGCCGCGCGCTTCTTGGGTCGAGCGGATGCCGCCGTTCGGGAAGCTCGAGGCGTCGGGCTCGCCTTGCACGAGCGTCTTGCCCGCAAACTCGGTGATCGCGCCGCCTTCGCCGTCGGGGTTCAAGAAGCTGTCGTGCTTCTCGGCGCTCCAACCGGTGAGCGGATAGAAAATGTGGGCGTAGTGGGTGGCGCCCTTCCCGAGGGCCCAAGCTTTCATCGCCGAGGCGACGACATCGGCGGCCTTGGGGTCGAGCGCGGCGCCGGTATCGATGGTCTTCTTGAGCGATTTGAAGACTTCCTTCGGCAGGACTTCCTTCATCTTGGAGAGGCCGAAGACGTTGGTGCCGAAGATCGACTCCGGCGGTGCGTTCTTGTAGTCGACGGTAGAAGGCTTCGACGTCGATGTCGTCGCTGCGATGACAGCTGCCTGCCTGGTTGATGCGCTCATGAGATTATTTCCTTCCTAACGCTGATGCTCTCTGGAGGGCGGCGGCACGGTTTCACGGCTCGCCGGCGGGTGACGTTAATGGTCCTTTTATTTCATGGAAGGTACCGGATTGTTTCGTGCGTCTTAGACCGCTCCCTGCTCTTCGATCTGCCTTCGGAAGCGGTCGGGGGACGAAAACAGCTCGCCGATACGATCGCAAGCAAGATCAGCGAGCGCTCCCCGCTGCCGGCCGAGCGAGCATTGCAGAAAAGTCGCCTCTCGGAGGATGGGCTCGAGATCCAATTTACATCGTGATTCCCATGATTTACTGTCGACTTTATCGCGTTGGACGGCCCCCTCGAAGTCGATGGGCAAGAGCTCGATCGGCGCTGGGCAAACGATGAAATTGTGGAGCTCAGCGTCCCCATGGCAGCACCCGCCCGCCTGCAAAGCCCGCAGTTGAGCAAACGCCTGTTCGACCAGAAACCAGAGCCCGGCCGCCGCAGCGAGAGGCAATTTTTCGGCCAGTGAGATGTTCATTTCGGGGGGTTCGACCCCGAAGGGCGAGAGGCGTGAATAGGAGGTTCCGGGCAGTAGGCAGCTTCGAAACTCGTCCGGCCCGTAGCCGATGGGGGGCGGAATGGGAATGAGCCGACTCGCCGCGAGGTGGTTCTCGTATTCGTCGGCGGGATCGCCGTGGAGCTGGCCCGGGAAGTACGTTTTTCGAAAATGGAGGGGATAGGTCTGGGCAGGCGGATGCGCCTTGCGTGTATCTTCGCCGGCGATGACGAGCTCCGCGCTCATGAGGAGCATGTCGTTGACCTGGCGCCGCATGATGGTGCGGACGACGAAGTCTTTCTTCGGCGGCGCGTCGATGAGCGCGAGGTACTCAGCGGCCAACAGCACTTCGTGCCGAGGCGACACCGCAACTCGCCTGTCCTCCATGCACGACGGCATAGCCGAGTCCGCCCCCGAAGTCACCGAGTCCAATGTCGCCGGCCGCGACGGCCAACGACTGCAAGGGCATCGCCGCCACTGCCGACTGAAACGTGCGATAGCAGTAACGTGCGATAGCAGTCGTCGCCAAGCGCGCCAAGCCCGCCAAGGAGGGTTAGGGGGTGGGTGATCCTCGCTAGAGATGACTGGAGCAGGAGTGACTTGACATCTCGAAGCCGCGAGGCTGGACAGCAGCGCTGAGGAACTGTCGAGGCCGTGCATCCGGGGCGTCCCGGAGCTATTCCTCGCTGGATCTGCCGAGTCTTCTGACTGCCGAGTCTTCTGACTGCCAAGTCTTTAGCTCCCCACCTTCAGGTCAGCACCACCCCACCCAAATCCTCTTGGCGGCCTTGGCGGGCTTGGCGACGACTGCTGACGAGCATTCCAGTCAGCAATAGCAAGCATCACGTCCGCAGGTGTCGGCCGTCGCGGAAACGCACAGCGGCAACGCGGGCGGTCCGTTCAACTGCAACTGCCCGAATTGCTGACGGCGAATCTCAAGGAAGACTACGTAAGAAAGCAGGTGCCGGACTCGGGTACCGGGCAGACGCCCGATACCCGAATCTCTCCACTTCAGCGAACGACGCGAACGTTCGCCGCTTGGAGGCCCTTGGGTCCCCGATTGACGTCGAACTCGACGACTTGTCCCTCAGTCAGCGAGCGGAAGCCATCTGCCTGGATCGCGCTCTGATGGCAGAATACGTCTTCTCCGCCGTCCTGCTTGATGAAGCCAAAACCCTTGGTGTCGTTGAACCACTTCACTGTTCCAGTTGCCATTGTGTTCTCTTTTCTCTTCGCGATCTATCGCGCTACCAACTAACTTCAAACTGCGTCCTATTCATAGCCGGGTAAGGCCCGGCGGCCAATATTTGATTATCGTCGTCGACGCCCGAAAGAACCCTGGCGCGAGCGCTGCTGCTGTTGCGGGGCGCGTTCTTGCCTGGAGGCAGATTCTTCCGCTGCGGCGGTGTAAGGGTGCTCGGCGACGACCGGGACGGGCATGCGGATGAGCCGTTCGATGCCGCGTAGGTGAGAGCGCTCCGTGCTGTCACAAAACGAGAGCGCGGCGCCCTGGGCACCCGCCCTGGCCGTTCGTCCGATGCGATGAACATAGGTTTCCGGTACCTCCGGGAGCTCGTAGTTCACCACGTGGGAAATCGACTCGACGTCGATGCCCCGAGCGGCGATGTCGGTCGCGACCAAGACGCGGATGGAGCCGGCCTTGAAGAGCGCGAGCGCTCGGGTGCGGGCGGATTGCGACTTGTTGCCGTGGATCGCTTCGGCCCGAATGGAGGCCTTGGTGAGCCGTTGCGCGACTTGGTTGGCACCCCGCTTGGTCCGCGTGAAAACGAGCGCACGAGTGATGCCGCGGTCTTGGAGGACGTGCTCCAAGAGGGCGCTCTTTTGCCCTCGACCCACGAAGTAGATCGACTGGGCGATCTTGTCGGCCGTGGAGGCGACCGGGGTGACGGCCACGCGCACGGGCGAGCTCAGGATCGAATTGGCGAGCGACTCGATGTCGGTCGGCATGGTGGCCGAGAAAAACAGCGTTTGCCGCTTGCTCGGCAGCGCCGCGATGACGCGCTTGACCGCGGGCAAGAAGCCCATGTCGAGCATGCGATCGGCCTCGTCGAGTACGAAGACCTCCAGCTTGGGGAGCGGCACGAGTCGTTGCGACATCAAATCGATGAGCCGGCCCGGTGTCGCCACCAGGATGTCGACCCCGCGCCGCAGAACTTGCTCCTGACTGTATTGGCTGACGCCGCCGAAGATCACCCCGGCACGAAGGCCGGTGTGGCGGCCGTAGCTCTGAAAGCTCTCGCCGATTTGGGCGGCGAGTTCGCGCGTGGGCGACAGAACAAGGGCGCGGATCTGCCGCTTTTGCTCACCTTCGCCGCGCGAACCGAGCAAACGCTGGAGGATGGGCAGAGCGAACGCGGCGGTCTTGCCCGTTCCGGTCTGCGCGCAGCCGAGGAGATCTTTGCCGGCCATCACGTGCGGGATGGCACTCCGCTGGATCGGCGTGGGAGCCGTGTAGCCCTCTTCGCCGAGGGCCCGCAAAAGGGCCGGGTGAATACCGAGCTCGTCAAACCGCTCGAATGCGAGCGGCGTTGCTGGGGCAGCGGGGGAAAGGTGAGGCGAGACGGGAGATTCGTTACCGATGGTCTGAATGATCAAGAGATACCTTTGTTTCGATGCTCGACACCGTGGGCGGTAGCGCGCGAAAGCGCGTCGCTTGGCTCGTTCTGTTCAGTTCGGCTGTCGAGTGATTGGCGGAAACGGTGCGTCCGAAGACGGTCTGCACCGCACGTAGCGCCCTTAGAAACGTGCAAGTGATATGTTCATTTCCCTGGCCAGATGCGGGCCGAAGGAGGGCAACGGCACGTAGCCTAGCCGCATTTTCGCCGATCGCCAAGGAAATCGTCCGGCTTTGCAGCCGTGCGTCGTGGGTAGCAGAGCCGACGCGACGGCCGACTTCTGCGAGTGCGCTTCATGCGCTGGTTGGTTGAAACGAGCGTTCTCAGTCGCCGCCAAGCCGCGAAGGGCGCGAAGATTTGGAGAGTTTGCCTTCTCATC
>DATEMX010000078.1:0-3327 GCA_035275365.1 Polyangiaceae bacterium
CAGATAGGTAGCGGCGCCAACTCTCCCCCGCCGCCCCCGCCGCCTCCTCCGGCGCCTACACCCGCTGCCGCCACGGCTGTCCCGGCCCCCGCGCCGACGCCTCCTCCGGCCGAGCCCGCCAAGTCGTCGGTGACCGTGAAGGATGGTCGCCTCGGGATTCCCGGCAACATCGTCTACGAGACCGGCAAGGCCGTCATCAAGCCCGAGAGCGAGCCGACGCTCAACGCGCTCAAAGACTTCATGGGCCAGAACAAGAACTTCAGCCGCATCCGGATCGAGGGCCACACCGACAACGTCGGCAAGGCACCCGACAACCTGAAGCTCTCGCAGGATCGCGCCGCTTCGGTCGTGCAGTGGCTCGCTGACCACGGTATCGCCAAGGAGCGCCTTCTGGCCGTCGGATTCGGTGACGGCAAGCCGATCGCCGACAACAAGACCGAAGACGGCAAGGCCCAGAACCGCCGCACGGAGTTTCACATTGCCGAAGTCGGCGGCAAGCCTTTCATGGGCCGCGACGAGACGGGCGGCGGCACCGTTGCCCCCGGCCAGGCGCCCGTGACTGTGCCAGCGGCAAAATAGTCGCCGCAGCAAAATAGTCGCGACGCGGTTGACGTTTGCCCCGGGGTCCCGTAGTCCCTCGGGGCAACGTGCGTCTGTCCCGAAGATTTATTTTTCTAGCATTGTCTCTCACGGCGGCAGCGTCCGCCGGCTGCAAGCGAACGCCGTCTGATTTACGCGAGTGGACGGCGGACGACCACGACCGCGCCGACGAACAGCAAAAAGGCCGGGCCGCGCCGCCGCGAACGGGTCAAGTAGCGCCGTCACCGAGCGGCAGCGCTGCCGCCAACGCGCAGGCCACGCTCGTCGAGGTGACGTGGCGAAACCAGTGCACGCCCTGCCACGGGCTCACGGGGCAGGGCGACGGGCCACAGAGCCCCATGGTTCATGCGCCCGACCTCACCCGCCCCGAGTGGCAAGGCAAGGTCTCCAACGAGGACATCGCCAAAGTCATCACGACGGGGAAAAATCGGATGCCGAAGTTCGAGTTCCCACCGGACGTGGTGGCCGGGCTCGTCTCTCGCATCCGCGCGTCCAAGGGTCGTTGACCTTCGGTCCTGATTCGGTCACAACGGTCGCTGCAGATGCGCTGGTTTTTCACCCTCTTTTACGGCGTCACGGCGATTTTGTTTCTGTGTTTCGTCGCCTGGATCGCTACCCGAGTGTCGCACGCCGACGCCGCCAACTACGTCGTTGGCAAAATCATGATCTACGATCTCTGCGCGATCGGCGTCATCCTGGTCTACGTCGCGTTCGTCGGTGCATGGCACACCTGGGAGCGCCTCACCGGTCGGATGGAGCTCGAGCGTCACCGCGAGCCGCCATCGCCGGGCGCGCCGGGCGCCTAGTGGGCTGCCGCCAGAAACGGTGCCTATTTCTGGCGGCACCTGTGCCGAACGAACCCCGCGCCAAACCAGGTCGGACTTCGGGTGCGCAGCACTAGTTCCTTGTCGAGCGGGCTTCGCCATCGAGTCGCGCCGCTCCTCCTCATCGCGGCGGGTGGTGGTGCCTACGTGATGATGGCACCCAAGATGCCGCGCGATCGCGCGATCGTGCTCGACCTGGGGCGCAGGGCTCACGACGTCACCGACGTGGAGCTCGCTTGGACCAACCCCCCCGACCCCGAGGAGGCCGCGCTCACGACGCGCTGGCACTTCGCTTACGGTAGCGCTCCCCAGCGAATCAGAGCCGAGGTGCGCCTGCCTGACGGCGAGTGGGACGCCGAAATCACGCTGACGACGGGCGAAAAGGCGGGCGCGCAGAAGACGACACGGTCGACCACCCGAGTTAACCTGGTGGGGACTTCGTGGTGGAAGCGCGATAGCCTGAGCGATACCCCCGTCGTCCTTCACGTTCGAGAGGCGCTTCAATGACAGCCGAGATGAAGCCCGAAGCCGCGATTGCGACCCGCCTGAGCCCCGGCCCCGCCAAGGCCTCGAACGATTTCACCCTTCTCGTTCTCACCGGCCTCGCCTCTGGGCAAGCGATGCTCGTCGATAAAAAGATTCGCATTGGCAAGGCGCCCGATAACGACCTCATTTTGCCGGACGATACCGTCTCGCGGCATCACTGCGACGTCGAGCGGCGCGGCGACTGCATCTGGGTCAAAGACCTCGGGTCGACCAACGGGACGCGCATCGCCGGCTCGAAGATCACCGAAGCGCTGGCCCCGCCGGGGTCGGTCTTGCGCTTCGGCGAGATCGAAGTCGTCGTCCGGGCGACGCCGCAGAAAGTCGACGTCCTTCCGTCGAAAGACTCCAAATTCGGGCCCGCTATCGGCGAGAGCCTCGCCATGCGAACGGTTTTCGGCATGCTCGAGCGCATCGCTCCGACCGACGGCACCGTGCTCCTCGAAGGCGAGACGGGTACGGGCAAAGACGTCCTGGCCCGCGCCATTCACCAGGCGAGCCCGCGCTCGAAGGAGCCCTTCGTCGTGCTCGACTGCGGCGCCATCAGCTATTCGCTCATCGAGAGCGAGCTCTTCGGCCATGAGCGCGGTGCGTTCACCGGAGCCATCGCGTCGCGGCGTGGAGCCTTCGAAAACGCCGAGGGTGGCACGCTCTTTCTCGACGAGGTCGGCGAGCTGCCCATCGACATCCAACCCAAACTGCTACGTGTCCTCGAGTCGCGCGAGTTTCGTCGCGTCGGCGGCAACAAGACGCTCCGCGCCGATGTCCGCGTCGTAGCCGCCACCAAGCGCGATTTGAAACGCGAAGTGGAGCGCGGCAAATTCCGCGAAGATCTCTACTTTCGCCTGGCCGTCGTGCCCATCGTCGTTCCTTCGCTGCGCACACGCCGCGAGGACATTCGCGGCCTCGTGCACCTGTTTCTCGAGCAGAGCTCGCAGAACGACGCCACGCTGGGTGCCCTCTCGATGGCCGACGAAGCGATCTCGGCGCTCACCGCGCACGACTGGCCCGGCAACGTGCGCGAGCTCCGCAACGTGCTGGAGCGCGCCGTGTACCTCGCCCGCGCCGCCGGTGAATCGGAGGTCAAGCTCATCACCTTGCCCGCCTCGGCCGATCGCACCAACGAATTCTACGCCTTTCAAGCTGGGCGCAGCTACCGCGACACGCGGACACGCTTCGAGTCGGAGTTCGAGCGCCGCTACGTGAAGTGGCTCCTCGGCCGCCACAACGGCAACATCAGCGCGGCCGCCCGCGAAGCGCAGATGGATCGGAAATACCTCTACGATCTCGCCAAAAAGCATGGAATGCGCGGCAAAGACGACGAGAGCAGTGAATAGGTTCTTGCGCACGCGAGCCGAGG
>DATEMX010000079.1:0-4480 GCA_035275365.1 Polyangiaceae bacterium
GTCGGCGAGCTCGACGCGGTAGAGCGCCGGCGCCGCGTCGGTCGGCGGCAGCCACTCGTCGACCTCGGGATCGGCGCGTTTCACCTCGGCTTCGGGCACCTTCGGCGCGATGGGCTGCGCCCCCGACGGTTTGGGCGGTGCCGGCGAGGCCTGAGCTCCCGATTTGGCCGCTGCCGCGAGGGCAGCGGCATCGATGGCGTGCTCGCCCGACTTTCCGGAGGGAACGACGAGCCCCACCTTGTGGAGCCATTCGACGAGAACGGCCGGCCGCGCGTCGAGCCGGCGATGACGGATGACTTCGTCGAGCGCGTCGACGTAAGCGCTGGTCGTGGGAAATCGCTCTTGCTGGCGGCGTGAGAGCGCGCGCCGAAGAACGCTCATCACGTCGGCCGGGATGTGACGGCCGTAGCGGTCGAGGATCGAAAGGTCGGCGTCGCGAATTTTGACGAGCACGTCCATTTCGCGCGGCCCCGAAAAGAGCGGGCGCGCGGTGAGCAGCTCCGCCAGCACGATCGCGGCGGTGAATTGATCGCTCTTCGCGTCGAGCTCGCGCCCGGTGACCTGCTCGGGGGACATATACCCGAGCTTGCCTTTGAGCTGCCCTTGATCGGTGCGCCGGTCGAACTCGGCCGCGCGCGCGATACCGAAATCGCCGAGCTTCACTGCGCCCGAGCGGCTGATGAGAATGTTGCCCGGCGATACGTCGCGATGAACGAGACCGAGGGGACGACCTTCTTCGTCGCAAGTCTCGTGGGCGTGCGCGAGGCCGCGCCCGACGGACAGCGCGATGTTCAAGGCGACCTCGACGGGAACCGGCTCGCCGCGCGTCGCCGCCGCGCGGACGACCTTCGCGGACGTGGTGCCCTCCACGAGTTCCATCGCCATGTAGAGCTCCGACCCCTCTTCGCCGAAATCGAAGACTTGCACGAGGTTCGGGTGTGCGAGGTGCGCCGTGAGCCGCGCCTCGTCGATGAACATCGCGACGAACTCGGGATCGGCCGCGAGTTGAGGTAAGATGCGCTTGAGCGCGATCCGCTTGGAGAATCCGTGCGGGCCATCGCGCCGGGCGATGTAAATCTCGGCCATGCCGCCCGTCGCGAGCTTCTGCAGTAGCTCGTAAGGCCCCAACCTCAGCGGGGTTGGAACATACGGAACCTGCATCTTTTTACTCTGCCCGAAGGACCGGTCCATAGCAAGGGTGTCAAGCCCCCAGCGCGAGGGTATTTGCCCCCACGAAATCGCGACGCTTTGCGGCAAATCGCAGCGCCGGCAGCTCGAAGAAGTGAGAGCGAACGCGACGCGCTCTCGCTCACGCATTGGGCCTTTTTTGGCTGCGAAGCTTGCATCCGACCCCGTCGAGGAATAGACCCTGGGGCGGTAACGTTCAGAAAAGGGCAATTGTTTCGCCCACCTCACACCACCTCACCCAAAGGAGGAACCTCCATGAGGTCATCCCAAACCACGGCCCGCCCAATGGTGGTCGTTTTCTGCCTCGCCGCCTCCGCTGGCGCGGCCGCGCTCGGCACGGCATGCGGTTCGGATCCCAAGCCCGAACCCAAGACTCCCACCCTCGCGTCGAGCTCGGCGCCCAAGACGGCCGACCGGTCCCCAGAAGCCGCCTTGCCCCCTCCCAATACGCCCACCGCGAGCTCCATCAACATCGACGATGCGATCTTGAAGGCTTGCGGCATCGAGAAGCCGAAGGCGCATTTTGCTTTCGATTCGGCCAACGTGCAGGGGCAAGACACGACCACGCTCGAAGCCGTGGCCAAGTGCTTCACGACAGGCCCCCTCAAAGGGCGCACGCTCAAGCTCGTGGGCCACGCCGATCCGCGCGGCGAGACGGAGTACAACTTCGTCTTGGGCAACTCGCGTACCGACGCCGTCGGTGGCTTTCTCAGATCGAAGGGCATGGACAAGGCGAAGATCGCATCGACCTCGCGCGGCGAACTCGACGCGACCGGGACCGACGAAGCGGGCTGGACACGCGACCGCCGCGTGGATCTGCTCCTAAGCCAGTAAGCTCCGTCCGCGAGCCGCCGACATGACCGCCCCCGACACCAACACCATCAAACTCGATCCGCTGGCGCTCCTTCTTCACGCATCGGGTCCCGTGCGTTTGACGGTGGCGCTTTTGGTCGTTTCGGGGGCGGCGGTGTGGCTCATCTTCGTACTGAAATTTCTACAAACGGCGCGCGTGCGGCGCGCCGAACGCGCCTTCGAAAAAGCTTGTCACGGCGCGAGCGACGGCCAGGAACTCTACGCCGCCGCCGTCCACCACCGCGCATCGCCCGGCGCGCGCATCGTCATGATCTTGGGCGAGCGCCCGAAGGGCACGAGCGAAGGCCGGCTTCGCGCCGTCGCCGAGCGAGCACTCGTCGACGAGCGAACCCGAGCGACGACGCTCATGTCGACGCTCGGTTCCATCGCCGCCGCTGCACCGTTCGTGGGCCTCTTCGGCACCGTCTACGGCATCATGGATGCGTTCATTCGCATCGGCCAAGAGAAGAGCGCCTCCTTGCCCGTCGTCGCGCCCGCCATCGGCGAGGCGCTCATCACCACGGCCATCGGCTTGGCTGCGGCCATCCCGGCCGTCGTCTTCTACAACGCCATCGACAAGCGCGTGAGCCAGCTCATCGAAGAGATCGAAGCGTCGGTCGCCGAGTGGGTCCTCGTGTTCGCGCATCACGGCCACGACGCCGCCGTTCCGCTCACGCGCCCCATCTCCTATCCACCCCCGAGCGGAGGGGCCGCGTGGAACTCGTGATCCACCGAGGGCTCTGAGCAATGGGATCGGGCGGCCGGAAGCGCAAAGGGGCATTCACCGAGATCAACGTGACGCCGCTCGTCGATGTCATGCTGGTGCTTCTCATCGTTTTTATGGTCACCGCGCCGCTCTTGGCGACGGGGCTCAGGATCGATCTGCCCAACGTGCAGGCCGCGAACACGCCGGTCAAAGACGCCAAGCTCATCGTCTCCATCACCAAAGAAGAGCGCTTACTCTTGGGTGAGACCGACGTCACCGGCGATCTCGAGAGCGTGCTCAAGACCAACGCCCGGGTACAGTCCGAGAAAGAGCTCTACATCCGCGCCGACGAGCAAGCGCACTACGGCGTGGTGGCGCGCGCCGTGGCGGCCGCGCGCGCAGCGGGGGTGACGTCGCTCAACCTGCTGGTCAACCCCGAGGAGGAACGTCGTTGACCCATGCCGCCAACTTCCGGATCGGCGAGATCGCGCTCGCGGCGATCGTGGCGCTGGCGGCGCAACTAGGCGGGCTCTTGCTCTTGAAATCGGGAGGCGGCTCGGTGCTCTACGCCGACATTTCCGACGACCACGCGAAACCGATCTCGGTAGCCATCACGCCGATCATCGACGACGCGCCGCTCTTGAAGCTCGGCGAAAAGCGGCAACCGGGCAAGCTCCCCGATCGTTGGATCGCGCCGCGGCCCGTCCTGCGCCAGCAAGCGGCCGCTTTTCCTTCGCCTCACGCGGCCCCCGTACCTCGTGCGATCCCAACGACCAAGGTGCCCGACGCCGGGACGGCGCCGCCGCGCGCGGATCTCGAGATCGCGCGGCAAGCCGAGCCCGTGCTCACGGCACAGGCCAACACGCCGCCTCAGGTCTCCACCGTCCTGGGAGCGACCGACGGCGTGAAGGAAGGCACGGAGACCGATCCGCTCAAGGCCAACGCCGTCAACATGTACCGTTCGCAGCTCACGAGTTGGTTTCTCGCCAAGTTCGCCATCCGCGGCAAGATCCCCTTCGAAACCCTGAAGAACCTTCGCGCAACGGCCGTGGCCAACATCGGTGCCGATCGCACCGTGACAGGCTTTTCGATCACCAAACCGAGCGGCGACGCCACCTTCGACGAGCAGGTGAAAGCGACGCTCTCTTCCATCGTGTCGAGCGGGGCCGAGCTCCCCTCGCCTCCGCCCATGTATCCCGACATCCTTCAGTCGAGTTTGCCGATTGGCTTTCGCTGTACGAACCGGAGCTCTTGCGAATGAACAGCCTTCGATGCGCGCCCCTCGTCTTCTTGGCCGCCACGCTGGCGGGCAATTCTCGCGGTGAAACGAAGGCCGAGAGCCCGCCCGACGACGCTGTCCTCGGAACGCTCGACGTCAACGGCTCGGCCACCTCGGCGCCGCTACCCAAGCTGGCGGTGATGCCGATCGTGACGACCAACGACGCCGACACCACGCTGCAACTCGTCGTCAAAAAGGACCTCGACCTCTCTGGGCAATACGACGTCGTCGACGACGGCGCGGCGCCGGCGGGGCTCTATCTGCACGACTCGCCGGTCGACGTCGCCGCCTGGAAGGGGCGAGGCCTCAGCGTGCTCGTGCGCGTGCTCGCCAACAAGTTGCCGGGCGGCAAAGTCGAGATGCTCGGGAGCGCCTACCTGCTCGGGCGCGGGCAAGATCCGGCGTTTCAACATCGCCTGGAGACCGACGACGCCCACGTGCGAACGACGGCCCAT
>DATEMX010000080.1:0-8004 GCA_035275365.1 Polyangiaceae bacterium
TTTCGTTTCCGGCGCCCTCGCCGAAGGGGTCGTGGCGCCCATCGCGACCGCGGCGAGGGCACCGCGGTCGCGATGGGCGCGGCTCAGTCACGATGGGCGCCGTTCGGTCACGATGGGCGCGGCTCGGCGAGCCGGGAGGGCGGGTGTTCCCTGCGTTCAGCGCGTGAGTTCAGAGACCAAACGCCGCGCATACGAGCGAGGCGCCCCCCGCGTTGCTCCTGGAGCACGAGGGTCGCTCTGTTGGCTTGCATACCGCGCTGATGCCGTCCTTTGGCAAACATTCGCAGTCGAACGGTTTCGTCCCCATGCACGCGTTTGCCATTGCGACGCACCCTTGGAAGCGCATCGTCGACACGCACACTTCGGTGTCGCGGCGGCAAAACGACTTTGGGGCGTAGTCGGAGCAGGGAAAAAATTCTTCGAATGGCTTGCACTCGAGTTGGTCCGGAATGAGCACCGCGCCTTCAGGGCACGAGTAATACGCACTGTCCAACTGGCCACACGTTGGAGGCGTGCTCGCACCGCGGTTGTCGCAGCATTTCATCGGGTGGTCCGGCGCACAACACCAGGTGCTGCTCTCGGGAGCCTCCGCAGGGCAACTCCAGAATCCCTCGCTGCAAACGGGAGCGCCGGTTTTCGTGCCGCCGCATCGATCGTGGCAGGTGAAAGAGGCCGGCACGTCGCAGGTCTTGGGGGCGCCGTCCGGCGCGGCGGGATCGGTCGCCGAACCCGCCGCGTCTCCGCGGTCGGCGGGCATCGCGTTTCCCGCGCTCGTCGAGCCACCACACGCGAGCACCGTCGCGATCGAGGCGAACGCCAAGGCGCGAATCACCACGGAGTCCTCGGTTCGGGCGTCATGCCATCACCGTACGCAAAGCGCATGCCGTACCCGGTCCACGCGTTTAGCGTGCCCATTAGCTCGTTCGGGCGGCGCCCTGTCGCGCTTGGCACAGACGGCGCCTCACGCGGCACAGTGTGCTCTGGCTAGAGCCGCGCGGCGAAAAGTTGGCCGCCAGACTCGAGAGCGTGGAGTAGCTGGTAGGTCGGCGCCGGAGGTGCCGTGGGGGTGGGGCCCCGATCCGGACTTGCTCCGGCGGGGCGGAGGCGAAGCCCCCGGAGACCAAGGGATAGTGCCAGGCGGCGAAGCCGCCTCCGCGCGGAGCGCGGGTTTGGCCAAAGTCTGAACAGACTTTGGCCAAACGGCACTAGCGACGATTGCCCACGCGCGCGCGCAAGAGCGCGAGCTTTTGGTGCAGCTCTTCGACGCCGAGGTCGGCGTATTTCTTGGGGAGCATACGGCGATTGGAGGCTTCGAAGACGGCGATGAGCTCCATGAACTCGAGCATCTCCGAGTCGCGGCTGGGGAGATAGTCGCGCATGGCCTCGGCGAAATGCGCGGGCGTCGCGGCGGCGTCGGCGGAATAGTCGTTGGCGAGCAAGACGACGGCCTCGAGATCGGCGTTGGAATAGCCGACCATCTTGGCGCTCAAGGCGTCGCGATCGCGCGGGAACTCGAGGGTACTGGCGATGCGGTGTTTGCGGAGCTGCGCCGCGAGCACCCCTTCGACCTCGGCGGGCTCCTGTGGATAGAGAAACGGGATCTTGCGATCGAGGCGGCCAGCGCGCTTGATGTCGATGTCGAGCTTGTCGGGGCGATTGGTCATGATGATGAAAAGCACGCGTCCGCGGTTCTGCGTATCGGACATGAACTCTTTCAGGCGCGCCATCACGCGCGACGACGTGCCGCCGTCGCCGTCGCCGTCGCCCCCTTGATTGCCGAAGGCGCGGTCGCCCTCGTCGACGATGACGATGACCTGCCCAAGAGCTTGCACGACGGCGAGGATCTTTTCGAGATTGCCCTCGGTCGCGCCGACCCATTTGCTGCGGAAATTCTTGAACTTGATGGCGGTGAAGCCGGTTTCCTTGACGAAAGCCTCGGCCACGAACGTCTTGCCGGTGCCCATCGGCCCAGTGAACAGGATGCCCATGGGGCACCGATTGCGTTTGCCGTTCTTGATGTTGTCGGCGACGAGCGCCAGCTCTTTTTTCACCTCTTCGACGCCGCCGACGACCGAAAAATCGTGCGAGGGCTCGACGAACTCGATGAGTCCGAAGCACTCGCGTTCGATGATCTCGCGCTTGCGCTTGTAGATGAGCGCGAGCGTCTTCTCGCGATCGGTCGCGGTGCCGTCGCCGGTGGCTTCGGGGGACAAGAGTGCTTTGATCTGCACGATTTTGAGGCCGGCGGTGATCTCCGCGAGCCGCGCTTGCCAGGTCGCGTCGAGCGACGGCGCCAAGGCGCGGATGGCGGCGCGGCGCTCGGCTTCGTCGGGCATCGGGACCTTGAGGATCGCCGTGGTGGGGTTGCTGACGAGCTTGGGCGAGAGCTCGGACAGGTTTTCGGTGACGATGAGGATCACGCTGTCGGCGCGCTCGATGGCCGGCGAGAACGACCAGCGGTGCAGCGTGACCACGCTCTGCCGGTCGGCCGAGGAGAAGAAGTTGGGATCGCCTGCGGGCGCCACCATCTCCGCGTAGTCGATGATCACCGCCACCTTGTCGACGGCGTGCAAGAGCTTCTCGAGGGCGGGGAGGATCTTTTCGGGATCGCGGAGGGTGAGCAGGCTGTCGAGATCGGCGATCTCGGCGCGCTTTTTGGCGAACCGCACGCCCGTTGCCACGTTGTACTGGACGACGACGTCCTTCGACGGCGAGAGCAGCGCTTCCAAGAGGTCGGTCGCGCGAACGAACTTGTCGCCGGCGAGCACGAGATCGTTCACGTTGCCGTGGAGCACGAACTCTAGTGCTTCGCCGCGGAGGTAGCGGCGCTTCAACTCCTCGGTCCACTGTGGCAGGGCGCGCTCGTCGGGCATGCGGGGCTACATCGTCTTCTTCTGACCGAGAGCCTTCTGCGCCTGCGCCGCCTTGAGTTGCTCGAGCTGTTGCTTGGCGGTGATGTCACCGCTCTGCGCGCGCAAGTCGGCGAGGCGCTTGTCGAGCGAAGACTCCGCGATCTCTTTGCCGAGGTTGGCCTGCGCCACGGTCGTCTTGATGTGATCGCGGACGTTGTCCAACGCCTTCACCTCGTTGTCGACGGAGAGGCCGTCGAGCTGCTCCTGGATGCGGATGCGCGCGTTGGCGCTCTGCAGCTTGGCCATCATGGCGTCCTTCTCGGCCTTCAACTTCTTGATCTCGCCTTGGATCTGGATGAGCGACGCCTTGGCGCCGTCGGCGTCTTTCATCGCCGTCTTCATGTCGGCGCTGAGCTCGGTCACCTCGGCCTCGAGCTGGTTTTTCTTTTGAATGAGGACCAGCGCGAGATCGTCTTGGTTCGTCTCCACGGCCACGTTCAAATCGAGGTTCACTTGGGCGAGCTCTTTGGTCTGCGACGTGTACCGCTGTTCGATGTCCTCGCGCTGGCGAATGATCGCCGCCGTCGCGCGCTTCAGCGCCGAGTACTTTTCGATCATCGAGTTGATCGCGTTCTCGTAGGCGATCTCGGGATTGTTCCGCTCGACGTCGGAGACCCAGAGGCTCAAAAAACCCTTCCACAGATTGCCCAGGCGCCCAAAAAAGCCGTTTGCCATCGTCGCCTACCCTCTCTCAGCCTTCCCGTTTGCCATATCCCCGCTTATCTCACAAATCGCCGGCCGCGCCCAAGGCTCTCCGGGCGACCGAGCTCGCGCGCCCGGCTCTCCGCCGAACTCGCTCATTTGCTGCCGACCACGCGTGACCACATCGTCAACATGTTGCGAATGACGGGACCGTCGGGCGGCGTGGCCACGGGCGGCACTTCGACCTTGACCCCGTACGGCTCGAGCCGCGCGTAGGGGTTCTGGTCGTCGGCGGTGCGGATGGGGACGGAGGGATCGGCGGAGCGAAAGCCGTAGGCGAGCGCGCGCTCTTGAATGGGGCGGCTCTTTAGGAAGGCGATGAACGAGCGCGCCGCGGCTTTCTGGGCGTCGCTCACCCACTCGCCCTGCAAGAGCGCGACGGGATGGTCGCTCCAGAGCGTCGTCTCCGGGTAGTAGACGCGCAAGTTGCCCCATCGTCCTTGCGCGTTTTCGATCTGCGAAATGACGAGGTTCTCGTAGAGGACGGCGGCAGAGAGGTACGTCGGGCCGCGCTCGATCATCTTCTCGGCGAAGAGACCCGTTGATTTGCCGTAGTGAACGATGGTCCTCTCCACCCCAGAAACGAAGTCGCGCGTACCCTTGTTGGCGAGATCGGCGGCGGCGAGCCCCCGCGTTTTTTTGGCGCCGGCGTAGGCTTCGGCGAGGACCGAGAGCAGCCCCGAGTTCGAAAATTCAGGCTGGGTGTGGCCGAGCTTGAACGGGCCCCACTCGGGGTGCCCTTTGGCGCCCCAGCCCTTCGGATCTTGCTCACCTTGATGAAGTCGCTCCAACCGAGCGCCTTTTTGGGCCAGCCGAGCGCTTCGGCCATGGGCTTCCACGTCGCGATGACGAGCGGTGAGAGGACGACCGGATCGCCGGCCGGCGAGAGCGGCGAAGTGTGCCCGGCCTGCGACAACCACTGGCGGTTGAGGAGCGATACGTAGGCACCCGAAGCGGGGCTGAACACGTGCGGTTTGATCTCGCCCGCCAACATCGCGAGCACCGCCTCGCCCGATCCGAGGGCCTTGCCGTCGATGCGGATTCCCTTGCCCGACGCCAGGCGACCGGAGCTCTCGAACTTGCGCGCCTGTTCCTCCAGCCACGCTTTTTTCTCGCTCCCATAGACGACAACCAGCGTGACGGGGGCCACCGCTTCCGATTTTGGGGGAGTAGCCGACGCGACGGCGGAGGGAACGGCCGGGGCGCCCGCGGGCGCAGGCGACTCGGAGCGACATCATCCGGCCATCAGCGCCAGAGCAACGACGGCCGGAGCCAATTTTTTCAGGGACATTCAGGTCGGCAGTCTGTCAGGCCCGTGTGACAAGCGTGTGAACTCGGCGATGGCGGACCCCCCTGGCGGGACGGCCGTTCGTGGTCAGAATGGGTCGACGATGTCCAATCCCGCGCCGAGGCGAACCTACAGCCAGGACGAGGTGACCGAAATACTGAAGCGAGCACTGCGACAGCAGAGCTTGCGCCACCAGGTTCTCTCGCACGACGAGCTCATCGAGATGGCCGACGAGGTCGGTATCGATCGAGAGGCTCTCGAAGCGGCAACAGCCGACCTCGCCCAAAGCCGGCAGGCAGACTTGCTGCGCGAAACCGAAGCCCGGGAGCTAGCCGCCGAGCGCGCGCGTCTCTGGAACCGGTTCGTGTCGTCCCTCCTCACATACGTCGTCGTCAACAGCGTCGTCTACCTTTGCTTTTTCTATTGGCTGGGCAAGAAGGTTCCCGACGCGGCGTGGTTTTTTTGGCTCGTCGGTGCGTGGGGAATTGCCCTCGCCTTTCAGCTTCGTGCGCTTTTTTTTCCCGAAGCAAGCCTGCGCCGGCGTAAGGAGCGCGAGGCAAAGGCGGCGCTCAAGGCAGAGAAGCGCGCGGCGCGAGCCATGCATCACCGCCGCCTGACCGAAGCCTTTCGAGGAGAGTACGGCGGCGGGGCCCGAATCGACGCAGGCGCCAAGGAGTTCGAACACGCCGTCGAAGCTGGCGTCGCCGCGCTGCTCGGCGTTGCGGCCCGCAAGATCCACGAGCACGCCGAGCGGGCGCGCCAGCCCGAGGGCTTCGAGGGCCGCCGCCGGCGCTAACCGTTGTCCTCGCTTGACCATTGTGGTAGGTCGCGCGCGAAGCAGCGCGCCTGCTTTCGCTCGGAGAGCCTACCCGCATGACCCAGCCGACCCTTCCGTCCACCCGCCCCACGACCTCAGCGCCTTCCGCAAAGGGGCAGGGGAAGATCTCCCAAGTCATCGGTCCCGTCGTGGACGTCGACTTTCCGCCGGGCCAACTGCCCAGGATCTTGAACGCCCTCGTCTTGACCAACCCGAGCATTAGCAACGAAAAGAACAACCTCGTGCTCGAGGTGGCCCAGCACCTCGGCGAATCCACCGTCCGCGCCATCGCCATGGACTCGACCGACGGCCTCGTGCGCGGGATCGTCGTGTCCGACACGGGGAGCCCCATCATGATGCCCGTCGGCGAGGCGTGCCTCGGGCGCATCACCAACGTCATCGGCAAGCCGGTCGACGAAGCGGGGCCCATCAAGGCCACGCAGTTTCTCCCGATTCACCGCGATCCGCCGAAGTTTACCGAGCAGAGCACCAAGGTCGAAATCTTCGAGACGGGCATCAAGGTCATCGATCTACTCGCTCCGTATCGCCGCGGCGGCAATATCGCGCTCTTCGGCGGCGCCGGCGTCGGCAAGACCGTCTTCATCCAGGAACTCATCAACAACGTGGCCAAGGCGCACGGCGGCGTGTCGGTGTTCGCCGGCGTCGGCGAGCGCACGCGCGAGGGCAACGATCTCTACGTCGAAATGGCCGAGGCCAAGCTCGACACCGGCGCCGCCGTCCTCTCCAAGACCGCCCTCGTGTTCGGACAGATGAACGAGCCGCCGGGCGCACGCGCGCGCGTCGCCCTCTCGGCCCTCACGGTCGCCGAATACTTCCGCGACAAAGAAGGGCAAGACGTGCTCTTGTTCGTCGACAACATCTTCCGCTTTACGCAAGCGGGGTCCGAAGTGTCCGCTCTCCTCGGCCGCATACCGAGCGCCGTCGGTTACCAGCCGACGCTGTCGACCGAGATGGGTGGCCTGCAGGAGCGAATCACGTCCACCACCAAGGGCTCCATCACCAGCGTCCAGGCGATCTACGTGCCCGCCGACGACCTCACCGACCCGGCGCCGGCCACGGCGTTCGCTCACCTCGACGCCACCACCGTGCTCTCCCGCGCGATCTCCGAGATGGGCATCTATCCCGCCGTCGATCCGCTCGACTCGACGTCGACCATGCTCGACCCGGCCATCGTCGGCGAGCACCACTACAAGATCGCCCGCCGCGTCCAGGCAACGCTCCAGAAGTACCGCGATCTTCAGGACATCATCGCCATCCTCGGTATGGACGAGCTCTCCGAAGACGACAAGCTCACCGTCTCTCGCGCGCGCAAAATTCAGCGGTTCTTGTCGCAGCCGTTCTTCGTCGCCGCTCAGTTCACGGGCCGCGAAGGCAAGCTCGTCTCGCTGAAGGACACCATCACCGGTTTCGAAGAGATCCTCGAAGGCAAGCTCGACGACGTCCCTGAGCAGGCGTTCTACCTGCGAGGCAACATCGACGAGGTCAAGGCCGCGGCCGAGCAGATGAAGGCAGCGAGCTGATGGCCGACGGGAAGGTCATCCTCGAGATCGTCACTCCGCAGGGATCGCAGATCCGTGAAGAGGTCGACGACGTCACCGCGCCCAGCGTGAGCGGCGAGTTCGGTGTTCTGCCCGGCCATCTGCCCCTGCTCGCGGCGCTCCGAACGGGCATCGTCACCTACCACAAGGGCGGCGAGGAGAAGAAGCTCGCGGTGGCCGACGGCTTCGTCGAAGTCAAAGACGATCGCGCGCTTTTGCTCACCGACAAGGTGACCGCGCGCGACGGCATCGATCCGGTGAAGGTGCGCCTCGAGCTGAAGGAGGTCGACGACATCCTCGACCACTACACGGGCACGCCCGGCTCGCCCGAGTGGCAAGAGCTCGTGGCGCGCGAGGTGTGGGCGGCGACGCAGCTCGAGCTCTACGGCGATCCTCCGCCGGCCACGCAGCGCCCCTTCGAAGAATTCGGACCGCCGGCGCCGCCGGAAGAGGACGAGGTCGACATGCCCGAACCCGAGAACGATCGCGAAGCTTCCGTCGAGGGGCGCCCGGTCGTCAAACACTAGCGCTCCTCATTCGGCGGCGAACCTCGCGAATTCTTCGACGCTGAGCGTCTCTCCGCGGCGCTCGAGATCGATGCCCGCGGCTTCGGCCCGCGCGGCGATCTCTCCGGAGGGGCCGAGTTTGCGAAATGCATTGCGCAGCGTCTTGCGTCGCTGTGTGAACGCGGCGTGGACCGCGGCCCGAAATCGCTCGGTCTCGGTG
>DATEMX010000081.1:0-2535 GCA_035275365.1 Polyangiaceae bacterium
CTTGATCGGGCGTGCTGCGCAGGCCGTCGCGGCGAGGCCGATCATGACAAGCGCCGTCCTCATCCACTGCCGAGTATCCGAACGCATCAGCCTACCCTCCAACGGTCGACCCCGAGCATGCGGCTGAGCTCCCCAGACATGCCCACGATGGCGCTTGCAATGGCATCTTTTACCCGCGGGTTGAGTATGCCCACGGCCGGGAGACCGAGCCGACTGTCCGGAACTTCGCGTACCTTGAGAGGCAATCTCGAACGCTGCTGAAACGGTTGCACTGCGCTCTCTCCTACGAGGACGGCGTCCGCCGACGAAAAGAGGAGGAGCGACAGAAGATCTTCGAGTTTGGTCACGAGCTTGGTCTTCACTCCCTGCACGCGGAGGGTCTTCTCGACGAGCTTCTGCATCTCGTCGCGCCCGAGCATGTCGACGACCCCCACGACCGCGCCGCTCAGCTGATCGATGGGCTTGTCGTCGGTCGAAAGCACGACGTAAGGCTCCGAGTTCCGGTTGTTGCGCATCCCCTCGATGCCGACGGCGATGTGCTGGTTCGCGAGCACCGGCGAGGCCGCCAAGAGCGCGTCCGGTCGCTTGGCCGAGAGGGCATCTTCGAGATCGCGGTACTTGCCAAAAACGGCGATCTCCAGCGATCCTAGTTTGGACGAAAGGGCGCGTTCGAGCGCCGCCGATTTGACGTCGGTCTGAACGAAGACGTAGAGCGAAGGCCGCCCCTCGTCCGCTCTTGCCTCGCGCCCGGCGAGGTACCCCGCCGCACCGGCCGCGATTCCGAGCGCTCCCCCACGTCCCAGGAGCCCCCGTCGAGAAAGTCCGCGGTCCTTCAGAAGCCTCTCCTCGTCATAATTGCTTCAATCTCCTCGGCTCCCTCGACTTCAGATACGCCAAGCCGGCGTCAAACTTGAGGTGTGAAAAAAAAGAACCTCGCATATGCTGGAAGTACCCGCCCCGCTTCAGCCCGAGCCGGGCCCCACCGTTTGTGGAGCGAAGCACAGCGGTACGTTGGGACTCGGGAGGGGTTCGGCCGACCAATGAAAAGTCTGCTCCATAAGTTCGTCCGCACGATGTTGCTGGTGTCCGCCATCATCGGGCTGTCATCGCTCGCGATCGTCACCTGGACGAGTATTCAGGCATCTTCGGAGTACCTGAGCACCATCCGGTCGCACATCCAAGACGGGATTACGGCCAAAGGTAAGGTCCTCACCCAAAACCACGCCATCGCGCTCCGCCAGCTCGTGCTTGACAACGCCTTCAACGATTTGCGCCAACTCGTCGATCGGGCTGTGGAAGGCGACAAGGACGTCGTCTACGGAATCTACGTGAACTCGGGCAAGACGACCTTGGCCTACACGTCGCGAACGGCCGCATCGTCACTTACCGATCTCCCAGCGCGCGACGCTTTCACGGCCATCGGGCTGAGCGAGCGCGACGTTATCGTCAATGAGGAGAGCGTCCGCCAAGTCGTGTTGAACGGCGAGGAGCTCGTCGAAGTGGCCGAGCCCGTCCGCGGCGAAGATCACGAGGTCCTGGGCACCGTGCGCTACGGCCTGTCGACCCGCCGGATGAACCAGGCGCTCGTCAGCGCCAAGAACGACTCCGACGCGCGGCTCGGGCGTTCGCTCGTGCTCATCGGAACGCTCGTTACCTTGGCAACGCTGCTCGGAATCCTCTTGAGCCGCATCCAGGCCGTGCGCATCACCCAGCCCGTGCGCGAGCTTACCGACGCCGCCAACAAGCTGGCCAGCGGCGACCGCGAAGTGCGCGTCGTCGTCGACTCGGGCGACGAGCTCGAGCGCCTAGGGGCCGCGTTCAATCACATGGTCGAGGACTTGAACGCCTCGTACAAGCAGCTCGAGCTCATGAATCGCACCCTCGAAGAGAAGGTGCTCGATCGGACCCGAGAGCTCGGACAGCGCAACCGCGACATGCGGCTCGTGCTCGACAACGTCGACCAGGGCTTCGTGACCCTTTCCTTGGACTCGAAAATGGCGCGCGAAAGGTCGCGGGTCTTCGACGTGTGGTTCGGCGAGTCCCCGGACGAGCCCAGGTTCTCCGACTACATGAAGCGGGCGTCGCGTACCTTCGGTCTCGAGTTCGAGCTCGCGTGGGAGCAGATCGCCGAAGATTTTCTCCCCCTCGAGCTCTGCATCGACCAGCTCCCGAAGCGCTTTAGCAACGAGAAGGGGACGTGGTTCTTCCGCTATCTGCCCATCATGCCGGAGGGGCACCTCGAAGGCGTACTGGTCGTCGCGTCGGAGGTCAGCGAGCGCCTCGCACGCGAGCGCGAAGAGGCGGAGCAGCAAGAGCTCATGCAGGGCTTCAAGCGCCTGATGCTCGACCGGAGCGGCTTTGCCGCGTTCCAGCGCGAGGCGACCTCCATGGTGAACGCCGTCTTCGGAAGGCGACTCGAGAACGATCTCCCTGCGCTGAAGCGAACGCTCCACACGTTGAAGGGCAATGCCGGGGCGATGGGGCTCACCGTCGTGGCCCGCATCGTTCATTCGATCGAAGAGCAAATGCTCGAGG
>DATEMX010000082.1:0-5062 GCA_035275365.1 Polyangiaceae bacterium
CGGCGCCGACGATCGATGCCGCCTATCGCGGCCGGAAAATGTCCGTGGGTTTGCTCTCACCGAGGCCTACCTCGAAGAGCGCGCGTCCGCGGGGGGAGCGCCGCGATGAGCCTCACCGAGAGCCCGCTCGATCCGAAATCGGCCGCCGTCGACGTCGTCGTTCCGGCGGGGCAGGGATTTTCGCACGAAATCGCGCGAGGTCACATTTTTCGCATCGTCGATCTCGAAGGCAACCAGGCCGTCGACACGCTCTTTTACAACGCTCGCGATCTCGACGAACGCTACAGCGCCAACGACACCATCCGCGCGCAAGGGAACCTCTACCTCACGACGGGCACACGGCTCCTCTCGAGCGAGGGGCGGGCGATGCTCACCATCGTGGCCGACACGTGCGGGCGGCACGACACGATCGGGGGAGCCTGCTCGGCGGAGAGCAATCAAGTGCGCTACGCGCTCGAGAAAAAATTCATGCACAACTGTCGAGACAGCTTCCTCTTGGCGTTGGCGCGCTACGGGCGCGGCATGGGTAAGCGCGATCTCGCCAGCAACATCAATTTCTTCATGAACGTGCCCGTTACACCGGAGGGGGGCCTCTCCTTCGAAGACGGCGTGTCGGGCCCCGGCAGGTACGTCGAAATGCGGGCCGAGATGGACGTGCTCGTTCTCATCTCGAACTGTCCGCAGCTCAACAACCCCTGCAACGCCTACAACCCGACGCCGATTCGACTTCTGATTTGGGGCGCCCCCTGACATAAGGGTGGTAAGGACAGACAATGTTCGAGCGGGTGCTCATCGCCAACCGGGGGGCGATTGCGTGCCGAATCTCGCGGACGCTGCGAAAGCTCGGGGTTTCCCCAATTGCCGTCTACTCCGAGGCCGATCGCCACGCGCCGCACGTTGCCGGCGCCGATCTTGCCGTACTCCTGGGGCCCGCGCCCGCCGCGCAGAGCTACCTCGACATCGACAAGATCATCGAGGCCGCGCAGAAGACGAACGCTGAGGCCATCCATCCGGGCTACGGCTTTTTGAGCGAAAACGCCGCGTTCGCCGAGCGGTGCGAGGCCCTCGGGATCGCCTTCATCGGCCCGACACCGCAGCAAATGCGCGATTTCGGGTTGAAGCACGTGGCGCGTTCGCTCGCGCAGGGGAGCGGCCTGCCGCTTTTGCCGGGCACGGGCCTCCTCGCCGACGTGAGCGAGGCTCTGCGTGAGGCCAAGAAGATCGGCTACCCCGTCATGCTAAAGAGCAC
The DNA here is from genome assembly GCA_035275365.1 of Polyangiaceae bacterium. Classification (GTDB taxonomy): domain Bacteria; phylum Myxococcota_A; class Polyangia; order Polyangiales; family Polyangiaceae; genus DASWDH01. The sequence goes on from DATEMX010000082.1 coordinate 1,250, forward strand.
GGCCGGCGGGGGAGGCATCGGCATGAAGCGATGCGCGAGCGAAGAAGAGCTCGTGCTGGCGTTCGCGGCGACCGATCGCTTGGCGCGCACCAATTTCAAGCAAGCCGGGCTCTACCTCGAGAAGCTCGTGGCCGTCGCCCGTCACGTCGAGGTGCAAATCTTCGGCGACGGCGCAGGCAAGGTCGTTGCCTTGGGCGAACGCGATTGCTCGGTTCAGCGCCGGCATCAGAAGGTGCTCGAAGAGACGCCGGCCCCGAGGCTCGAACGCGCGCGCCGCGACGTCTTGCTCGAGGGCGCTCGGCGGCTCGCCACGGCGGCGCAATATCGTTCGGCCGGAACGGTCGAATATGTCGTCGACGACGCCACCGGCGAAGCCTTCTTTCTCGAGGTCAACACGCGCATTCAGGTCGAGCACGGCGTGACCGAGGAGGTCACCGGCGTCGATTTGATCGAATGGATGGTGCGCCTCGCCGCGGGTGAGCTGCCCGATCTCGACGCGCTCGTGGTCGAGCCAAGGGGTGCGGCCATCGAAGCGCGGATCTACGCCGAGGATCCGCGCCGCGATTTCCTGCCGAGCGCGGGGGTGCTCGTCGAAGCCTCGTTCGGCGACGGGGTGCGCGTGGAGACGTGGGTCGAGCGCGGCACCGAGGTCACCCCGTTCTACGATCCCATGCTCGCGAAGATCATCGCTCGCGGCACCGATCGCGCGGACGCCATTCGCCGGCTCGCCGAGGCCCTCGCTGCGACGACGCTTGCTGGGATCGAGACCAACCGCGAATACATCGAACAAATCTTGCAGACGCCCGAATTCCTCGAAGGGCGCGTGCACACCCGTCTTCTCGAGGGCTTCGCCTATCGCGCGTCGACCTTCGACGTCCTCGAGCCCGGAACGCAGACGACCGTGCAAGACTACCCGGGGCGGCTCGGGTACTGGGACGTCGGCGTTCCGCCTTCCGGACCGATGGACGCGCTGTCATTTCGGCTGGCCAACCGCGTCGTGGGCAACCCCGAATCAGCGGCCGGGCTCGAGTGCACGCTCGTCGGGCCTTCGCTCCGTTTCAACATCGATGCGGTCATCGCCTTGGCCGGCGCCGACATGGGCGCCGAGCTCGACGGACAACCCATTCGTTTGCTCGAGGCGGTGGCGGTGATGGCCGGCAGCGTGCTCACACTCGGCGCCGTTTGCGGACCGGGGAGCCGCGCCTACGTGGCCTTCCGCGGTGGGATCGACGTTCCTCTCTATTTGGCGAGCCGCGCGACGTTCACCCTCGGCTTGTTCGGCGGGCACGCCGGTCGCGCGCTCGCGGCGGGCGACGTCGTGCATCTCGCGCGCGAAGCGCCCTCCGCGGCGGCATTGCAGGGCCCCTTGCCCGCCGAGCTCGTGCCCGTGCTCGGTAGCGAGTGGGTGCTCGAGGTGCTCGAGGGCCCGCACGCGGCGCCGGACTTCTTCACCGTCGAAGACATCGCCGTCTTTTTCTCCACCACCTGGAAGGTCCACTACAACTCGAGCCGTACCGGCGTTCGCCTCGTGGGGCCGAAGCCCAAGTGGGCCCGCCAAGACGGCGGCGAAGCGGGGCTTCACCCGTCCAACATTCACGACAATGCCTACGCGATAGGTACCGTCGATTTCACGGGCGACATGCCGGTCATCTTGGGCCCTGACGGTCCGAGCCTCGGCGGGTTCGTGTGCCCCGCCACCATCGTGAAGGGCGATCTTTGGAAGATTGGCCAGCTCAAAGCGGGAGACACCGTTCGATTCCACAAGGTCACGCTCGAGCGCGCTCGCGCCCTCGCCGCGCATCAAGAGCGCGCCCTCGCTTCTTTGACCTTCGAGCCTCTGGCCGACGTGGTTCCGAGCTCGGTGCGCCCGTCACCCGTCATCGGGAGAGTTGCCGAATCGGACACGAGCCCGTCCATGACGATACGTCAGGACGGCGACTCGAACCTCCTCGTCGAGTACGGACCGATGGTCCTCGATCTGGCGCTCCGTTTTCGCGTTCAGGCGATGATGGAGTGGTTCGCGAAAAAGCGGATGAAGGGGATCATCGATTTGGTTCCCGGGATCCGCTCGCTCCAGGTGCACTACGACGACACGGTGCTGCGGCGCGAACGCCTCCTCGAGGCCATCGCGCAAGCCGAGTCGGAGCTGCCCGCAACCGCGGCCATCGAAGTCCCCTCGCGCATCGTCCGACTTCCACTTTCTTGGGAAGATCCGGCAACGCTCCTGGCCATCCGCAAATACATGCAGTCGGTGCGGCCCGACGCGCCGTGGTGCCCGAGCAACATCGAGTTCATCCGCCGCATCAACGGGCTCGAGAGCGTCGACGAGGTCAAGCAGATCGTCTTCGCGGCGAGCTACCTCGTCCTCGGTCTTGGCGACGTCTATCTCGGTGCGCCCGTCGCGACGCCCATCGATCCGCGCCACCGCTTGGTGACGACGAAGTACAACCCGGCGCGCACTTGGACTCCCGAGAACGCCGTCGGCATCGGCGGTGCGTACCTCTGCGTCTACGGCATGGAGGGGCCCGGCGGCTATCAGTTCGTCGGGCGCACCTGCCAGATGTGGAATCGCCATCGCCCGTTCGCCGGCGGAAAACCGTGGCTGCTCCGCTTCTTCGATCAGATTCGGTTTTACCCGGTGAGCGAGAAAGAGCTGCTCGAGTTTCGCGAGGCGTTTCCGCGCGGGAGGGTGAAGCTCGACGTCGAGCCGACCACTTTCCGCCTCGCCGACTATCAGGCGCTCCTCAAGACCCAAGCCGAGGCGATCGGGGCGTTCAAAGCGAAGCAAGTGCGCGCCTTCGAAGAAGAGCGAGAGCGCTGGGCTCTCTTGCCTCCGCTGCCCGACACCGAGCCCGAGCCCGAGCCTAGAGCGACGGAGGTCGCTCTAGGTCCCGGTCAGCGAGCGGTTCGATCGCAAGTCGCGGGGAGCGTGTGGCAAGTGCTCGTCGCGCCGGGCGATCGCGTCAAGGCTGGCGACAAGCTCGTCATTCTCGAGACCATGAAGATGGAGACGGTCGTGACGGCGTCGCAAGACGGAACGGTGGACGCCGTGCCGTGCAAGCAGGGCAGCATGGCGAGCGCGGGCACTATCTTGGTGGTGCTAGGGGCTCCATAACGGTTCGCCGCCGGCATGGTACAGTTGTCGCTCGATGGAGCCGGCCACCCGACGCGCCGTCTACGGCGATCTGCTTCGACTGCCCGAAGACGTGCGTGCGGAGGTCGTCGATGGCCAGATCGTCACTCTGCCGTCTCCCCGGCCGCGGCATTCGAAACCGCAACGCGCGCTCGGTCGCTTCATCGGCGGGCCCTTCGACGACGACGACGGGCACGGCGGGCCGGGGGGGTGGTGGATCTTCGTCGAGGTCGATGTACAGCTCGGCGAACACGTCGTCCGCCCTGATCTCGCGGGTTGGCGTCGCCCCCGGCTGCCCGAGCCCGACCAGCGTCCCATCGACGTCGTCCCCGATTGGATCTGCGAGGTGCTTTCGGAGTCGAACGAAGCGCACGACCGCGTCACCAAGCGGCGCATTTACGCGGTGTCCGGCGTCGAGCACTACTGGATCGTCGATCCCGAGGCGCGCACCCTCGAGGCCTTCGCCTTGAGCCATGGAAAATGGGTCGACGCCGGATCGTTCGACGAGAACGGCGTCGCACGCGTCGCTCCCTTCGAAGCCGTCGAACTTCCGGTTGGCCGCTTGTTCCTGCCGAGGCCATCCGCCCGTCCGTGAAGGCCAGTGGGAGTGTTCCGAACGACCCTTCGGGAATTTGGCATACCAAGTTGCAAACGACGGGCCCGGGGTTCAAGGCTCCGGT